>DASWLJ010000189.1:0-5764 GCA_036396185.1 Bathyarchaeia archaeon
GCATCTTCTCTAAGGCTCGCCTCCGTTTCTCTTCCTCAGCAACCTCGTAGAGTTCTAAGAGATACTGGCCCCAGTCCTTGTCGCCTTTGCGTTTCTCGAGGGCTGCCTTGACCTCCTCCGGGACCGAGATCGTTGAGTACCTACTCATTGCATAATTATATAATTATGCAATTATAATAAGTTAATGGCTCATTAAAAAAAAGCGCTGGCACCGTGAGGCTGGAGGCGACGAAGCTGAATCATTACACTACATTTTTCAGTGCTAACGCATGAGTATGCAGGATGGCCACGGAGAAGTACTACGAGACCAACAAGGCACGCTGGAACGAGCTGGTGGAAATCCACGCCAAGTCACAGGAGTACGACCTGGAGGGCTTCATAGCTGGCAAGAACAGCCTGCACCAGCCGGAGCTGGACACCCTGGGAGACGTGCGGGGCAAGAGTCTCCTCCACCTGCAGTGCCACTTTGGCCTGGACACCATCAGCTGGGCGCGCCTAGGGGCCAAGGTCATAGGGGTAGACTTCAGCGACACAGCCATCGAGTTGGCAAGGGAGATAGCCAAGAGGGTGGGGGTGGACGCCGAGTTCATCTGCAGCAACGTCTACGATCTCCTCCAGGTCCTCGACGGGCAGTATGACATCGTGTTCACTAGCATCGGGGTCCTCTGCTGGCTCCATGACATCGACAAGTGGGGCAGAATAGTCGCACGGTACCTTAAGCCGGGGGGTACGTTCCTACTCGTGGAGTCCCACCCCCTCATGTGGGTGTTTGACGACGAATGCGAGGAGCTGGGCATCAGGTACAGTTACTGGCACAAGGAAGAGCCGATGAGCTGGGAGACGGACGGCACCTACGCCGACGAGGACGCGAAGATCACGAACAGGAGGAGCTACGAGTGGCAGCACACCGTCAGCGACGTACTGAACAGCTTGATCAAGGCGGGGTTACGCGTAAAAGAGATCAGGGAGTACCCGTACCTTCCGTGGAAGTACGTTAAAAAAGCTGAGAAGGGCCTGGACGGGTGCTGGAGAATCCCGGGTGACCCGCTGCCTCAGATGTGGAGCGTGGAGGCTGCCAAGCCACAGCCTAAAGGCATGAGGTAAGGTGTATCAACGCACCGCTCCGAGAATATAGCTGCATGTAAAAAAGGTAGGGGGTAACAATATTATGGTTGAAAAAACCTCTAAAAAACAGAGCCCTACCGCTGAGGGCGGAGCTAACGTTTGACGCAGTCACTTGACGACGCCTTTGATGGCGCGGACGATCTTCTCCGCGTCAGGAAGGACGTGGCGCTCCAGCTCCCTGTTGAAGGGTATGGGCACGTTGGGGTTGGCGACCCTGCTGACCGGCGCCTTGAGGCTGTGGAAGCCCTTCTCGGCGGCCACCGCTGCGACCTCGGCGCTGAATCCGCACCTCTCGTAGTCCTCGTCCACAACCACCAGCCGCCCCGTCTTCTGGACGCTGCGCAGGATGGCCTCCTCGTCCAGTGGCACCAGGGTCCTGGGGTCCAGAACCTCGACGCTCACCCTGCCCTTCAGTTCATCTGCTGCCTTCACCGCCTCCCCAACCATCTTGCCGACCGCAACCACGGTGACATCACTCCCCTCCCTCACTAGGTTGGCCACCCCAAAGGGCACCTCGTAGGGTTCCTCGGGGACGTGGCCCCTGGCGCTGTATAGGAGCCTGTGCTCGAAGAAGACCACCGGGTTGGGATCGTGGACTGCTGTGATTAGGAGCCCCTTGGCGTCGTAGGGGGTGCTTGGGACCACGATCTTCATGCCGGGCATGTGGGCGTATAGGCCGTAGAGGCTCTCGCTGTGGGTGGCCGCGTTTCCGCCTCCGGCCCCGTAGATGACTCGGAGCACCATGGGGACGTTTACGCTGCCGCCCGTCATGTAGGTGGTCTTTGCCATCTGGTTCAGCACCTGGTCCATGGCGACGAGGCTGAAGTCCACTAGCATGAGCTCCACGATGGGTCTCATACCGGCGATGGCTGCGCCTACGCCTGCGCCGATGAACGCCGTCTCTGTGATGGGGGCGTCCCTGACGCGCTCCCTGCCGAACTCCTCCTTGAGCCCCTTGGTGGCGGCCCTCCAGTTGCTGGACACGTTCTCGCCGAACAGGATGACCTCGGGGTTCTCCCTCATGGTGAACCTGTGGGCCTCGTTGATGGCCTCGGCGTAGGTTATCTCCCTCATCGGGCTCCCTCCGCGAAGATGTTCTTGTAGGCGTCCACCAGCTCGGGCTCGGGGCTGCCCACCGCGAAGTCTATGGCCTCCTTGACGGCGGCCGCCTCCCTGTCCCTGATCTCCCTGTCCAGCTTCTCGGTGAGGACGCCCAGCTTCATGAGCTTCTCACGGTAGCATCTTATGGGGCAGTGCTCGCTCTCCTCTCCCTCGACTCTGTGGACCTTGAACTCCAGCAGTGTGGGTCCCTCGCCCTTCCTGGCCCTCTCCACGGCCTCGCCTACGGCCTTAAATGCCTCCTCCACGTCCCAGCCCGGGTGGCTGCTCCCAAGCATGCCATAGGCGGATGCACGTGCACTTACGTCGTCGATGCTGAGCTGGGGGTAGTCGATCTCGTGTCCCAGCATGGTCTGCACAACGGGGCTGCTGTTCTCGCAGACGAAGACAACTGGCAGCTTCCAGCACGCGGCCAGGTTCAGGGTCTCCTGGACGCCGCCCTGGTTGCTGGCCCCCTCCCCGAAGTAGCTGACGGAGACGTGGCCGTCGCCCCGGAGCTGGTTGGCTAGGGCGTACCCGGCGCACATGGGGACACTGCCCCCCACGATGCCGTTGGCGCCGAGGGCTCCAGCCTCAGGGCTGAAGATGTGGTAGGCCCCACCCTTACCCCTGTTGGTGCCCGTCGCCTTGCCCGCTATCTCCGCCATCATGTGTTTCAGGTCACAGCCTTTGGCCACCAGGTGGCCCAGAGGCCTGTGGGTGCTGCCGATCTGGTCGCCCCGGTTCAGGTGGGTGCCCACGGCCGCGGCCACGGCTTCGCCTCCTCCGCTGAGGCTCACGTGGCCTATCTTGCCCTCGTCGGTGAGCCGCCTTACACCGTTCTCGAAGGTCCTGATCCTGACCATGGCTCGGTACAGGCTCAGCTGCTGCTCCTTCTTCAGCTTCATGAGATCACATGGAAGAGGACACTCGGAGAGGATTTAGAGTTAACGACTCAGGCGCCGGCTTCGCCTATCAGGTGGGCTATGAGCGCCAGAAGGAGGGCGACGACTATCGCGGGGTGGAATGTGGCGGCATGGTACCTCAGCTCCCCGGCGTCGGGGACGAGCCTGAGCAGCACCCCGGACCCCGCGGTCAACAGCAGGAGCCCTATGAACGCGCCGCTGCTGAGGCTGGCTGAGCCGCCCAAGTCGGCCACGTAGTACGCGGCCGCGAGCACCAGCGAGGCGAGCCCCAGGGAGCAGTGGGCCTTTATCCGGCTCCCCGTCTGGCGGGGCGCCGCCCTGTTCAACACGGAGAGGGATGCCGTGGCCAGCACAGCCAGAGCCGTGAGCCAGCCCAGTGGGGACAGACTAGGCCTCCTTGTCCTCGTCCGGGGCGAAGCAGCTATACCCCCACCTCTCCTCGTCTCTGAGGCCGGTCCTCACCTGCTGCCTCAGGGAGAAGAGCATGAACGGGAGGATCACGGCGAAGGCGATGAGAGGGTCTGACAGATTCCAGATCATGTGAATGACCGCCGACACCGCCACCCCAGGGACCAGGTCCACAAGCTCTATGTGGCCCCTCATCGCCTTGGCCAGGCCCAGGCTCCTGCCGGCTATGGCTGACCACGCCAGGTGCATGAAGGCCGTCGTGGACCTGACCAGTATGGCCGTCAGGGCGGGGTACTGGAGGTTCACAATCATCTCGTACAGGTACCAGAAGTTCTCCAGGCCCGCGAAGCCGGCGCCCGCCGCCGCTCCATACACCATGCCGTCTATGTGGTCGTTGAACTCGTCCCTCACGCGGCTGCTTCTGGCTATCAGGTACACCCCGAATATCTTCAATGGCTCCTCGATGAACCCGGCTCCACCCACTCCTAGGAAGGGCTCCGTAATGAGGGTGTTGAAGATGGCGGCGATTACGCCGCTGAATGCGCCCCAGCCGAAGCAATAGGCCACTAGGGCCAGGGGCTCCCTCTCGTACCTGTCGCTCCTAACCATGTAGACCAGGTACACGAGGGGCGCAGCGTACCCCGCCAAGGTGAACCCTAAGTAGGTCATCCACTCCTCCCCGTATGTGACCACCAGGCCCATGGCGAAGAGGGTCAGCGCCCCAAACATGTAGGGTGTCAGGGATCGGGGGGGCCTGTTGAGGTACACCGACGTGTTGGGCGGCGCCTGCACCGGGGAAGGGTTGAAGAGACTTCTGACGCTCTCTTTCACCATCTCGAGGGTGCTGAGCCGAGGCAGCTCCCCGCTCTTGTAGCCCCGGCCCTCGACCCACTCAGTCAGGCTCTTGCCGCAGCATGAGCAGTAGGCGTCGCCGGGCCCGACGTCGGCTCCGCAGTGTGGGCACTTGTCTATCTTCTCACCCACCCCTACATGGCTGTCACCCGATATAATCTAATGCACTGTCTTGTGAGCGGATGGCGAAGGTTACGGGATTAAGTTACTCTCACCTAGTAAAAATGAATCAAAACCTAGAAATATGGGGCGTTACGCTGAGACGAATCGGGGAAGGGCGACACACCCTTCGACCCGCCAATACAATGGAGTGAGTGATGTAAGAGATGGATTCAACGATAGTTGTGATAGGATTTGTTGTCCTGTTAGCTGCCCTGCTCTATTACATGTATAAGGATCAGCAGAAGCGGCCCCCTGAGGCCAAGCCTGAGGCCGCTAAGGAGCCCACCGTGGTCAAGGTCAAGGACTACGAGGCTCAGCTGAAGGCCGAGAAGAAGGAGGAGCCAAAACCCGAGCCTAAGCCGGAGCCTGAACCCGAGCCAAAGCCCAAGCCCATAATACCTGAGGCCGCAGCCCCCGCGGCGGAGCCCACCGAGCTGAGCCTCGAGAACTTCAGCGGCCTAGGAGAAAAGTACAGGGCCCTCCTCAAGGCGGCCGGCGTAGGTAACCTGAACGCCCTGGCTAAGTGGAACCCCGAGGAGCTGCACAGAAAGCTCATCGAGGTGAACGAGGGCCAGCAGATAGTGAAGAGGCCGCCGCCTCTGGTCACGGTCGAGGACTGGGTGAAGCGGGCCGGGGAGCAGGCAGGCTAGCCCAGGGCCTTTTCTCCAAGCTCGAAGGCCGCCAGGTTGGCTGCCACGGTCCTCTCGGGGACCGCCTTTTTAACGGCATCCACTAGGGCGTCTCTCGGCAGGGGGAAGCCCTCCACCCTGCTGGCAGCCCCCAGCAGAACCACGTTCTCTGTGCGGGGGTTCCCCGCCTCCTCGGCGAGCGCGTTGGCGTCGATGGCCCAGACCCTGTCGGTTCGCTTCCTCAGCTGCTCCACCACCTGGTCCAGGGTCACGTACCGTAGGTTCTCCTTCCTCCTCTTCACAAGCTCACTCGTCTCTATCACCGGGTGCATTATCCTCTTGTTCATGACCACCGCGCCCCCCGGCTTCAGGTACTCCACGTACCGTAGAGCCTCCGTTGCCTCCATTGCGACAACCATGTCGGCCTCGCCGATGGGAACCATGGGGCTGTAGGCGTCGCCGAGCCTCACGTGGGCACTTATGCTGCCGCTGCGCTGGGCTAAGCCGTGCTGCTCCTGGACCACAACCTTGACGCCCCTCATGGTGCACGCCTCGCCGATGATT
>DASWLJ010000190.1:0-6596 GCA_036396185.1 Bathyarchaeia archaeon
GAAGAGCTGGGCTGAGGTCCGGGTGGAACTTGATTAGCGCAACCCTGTCGCTGAACCTGTTTAGGAGCCTGGGCTCGCTACGCTGCCGCGGCCGGACACGGTCGTTCAGCACCTCCAGCTTACCATCCCTGTACCGGGCCAGGGGCCAGTCGTTCACCGGCTGGAACGCGTACCTGGCGCTCGTGTGGCACTTCCTGACCTTGGTGCCCCTGAGGTACGAGATGCTGTCGTCGCTGGTGCCCTCGTGGAGGCCCACGCAGACCTCCGCGAAGGGCGCATTGGCCGCCGTGTAGACGCCTCCCATGAGGTTTGTGGCGTTGTCGCTGCTTGGCCTGTCGCTGCTGCGCTGGCTTCCCACGAAGATCACGGGCACGGGGAGGTCCTGGAGCGCGAAGCTGAGGGCCGCGCTGCTGTACGCCATGGTGTCCGTGCCATGGGTGAATATTACTCCGCTTGCCCCTGCCCTGATCTTGTCGTAGGCACGCTCCGCCATCCCGGTCCAGTGCTCGCTGCCTATGTCCTCGCTGAACACGCTGTACAGGATGTCGGCCTCCACGTCCGCCACCTCAGTCAACTCAGGCACTATGCCGAGGAGGTCGCGGCTGGTCATGGCGGAGACGACGCCACCCGTCACGTAGTCGACCCTGCTGGCGATGGTGCCGCCGGTGCTGATGATACTAACCTGTGGGAGCCCCTGCCTAGCCTTGGGCAGAGGCGGCTGCCTGAACTCAGGCTTCGGCGCCACGCCCACCTTCACGATCCTCATCCCTGGAATGTACGCGACGCCTATATTGTAACCCGACTTGAGCTTGATGACGAGGTGCCGGTCGTCGTAGCTCTCCACCCTGGGCATCAGGCTCCCCGAGTACCGCAGGTTATTGACCGCGACCTCCAGCTTGTCCCCGATCTCCGCCCCCGCCCTAGCGAGGGCCTCGCGCAGCTCCCCGCGGTACCCAGTGAGCCTGTCCCCAGACATTTGAATCAGAGAAGTTTACTCTACTCCACCTTAATAATAGGCGTGGTTCATCGATTAAGCATGACTTGTGTATTGTGTCGTGTACAATAATTTTTATTAATAAGTGTCAACAATTTTTATATGAACCCACAAGGATGTAGAACGTTGAGTCAACGAGTGCCTGACACAAGTCCGTGTCATGGGTTCCGGCAGTCAGGCGTTGACTCATATAAGTTTTATATAAATATTACAATTTAGTATCGTGCCTTCATCTATACGTGCATTGGCGTTCATCGACTTCGACAACATAAACATCTCAGCCAGGAAAAAAGGGTTGAAAGAAATAGACTTCAATAAACTACGTGAAATCTTACTAAATGGTTACAACTGTGTAGGTTGCTCAGTTTACTTGCCTGATAAACTCAAGTCACTTATTCCGCACATCCAGAAAAGCGGCTTGTCAGTCAGCATTGTCAGCCCTAATAAAAGTGTAGATGGCAGGCTAATTTTCGATTTATTGGTAAACGCATATCGCAATACGTTTGATGTAGCTATAATTGCGAGTGGGGACAGAGACTATATTCCTGTAATCGAGCACCGGAAAAGTCAGGGCAAAAAAGTGAAAATCGCGTCTTTTGAGTCAGCTCTAAGCCACGGTGTGAGGTTTGTCGCGGATGAGGTTCTACTGTTAGATGATAGGCTGACTGATCTTAGCAGGTTTAAACGGGTATATGTTTGCCCCGAGTGCGGGAAGGAATTTACAGACAGCCACAAATATTTCAATGGATATACGCCTAAATGCCCTGATTGTTATTCAAAAACTAAGAGTAAGGATATGTAAATTAACTTTAAAAAATGGAAATCTTCCATATTTCACAGCATCTGGAGGTAGGTGCGCTTGGTGGGCCTGTAGTTGCCCGGGCCAAGAAGCTCCTGAAGCTTGTTCCAGAGGTCCGTGATCCTTGGGTCCTCCCTTATCGCCGAGGACACCTCCCTGTAGTGGTCCACGTCCCTGAACCTGTCGATCTCCAGCCACCTCCGCGGGTCCTTCTCGTCCCTGTAGAGCTCGACCTTGAGGCAGCCCAGCTCCAGGTAGACCTCGATGGCCCTCTTCTCCAGCTTTACGTACTCGATGCTCTTCTCCTTGGGAATCCGGTACTGGTAGACCACCGTGTACAGTGCGCTCCCCCACAGATGGGGCGCGGCCTCGGGATAAAAACGCATCTCAGAGAGGCTTGGAGACATACACGCCGTCCCGCGTGTACCCCAGCCTCACGTAGTACTCCCTGGTGCCCAGGGCACTCATAACCACCATCCGCCTCATGCCGCGCTCCGCCGCCACCCTCTCAGCCTCCTCCATTAGGGCCTCACCCCAGCCCATGTGCTGCCACTCGAAGCCGGGCGCACCCACGGGCGTCATGCTCCCGTAGACGTGGAGCTCCCGGACCAGGCCCGTGTCCTCGGTGACCTCTGGCCTGAAAGCCTCCTCAGAGGGCAGCCTGAGCCTCAGGAACCCCACCAGGACATCGTTCTCCGCGTCCTCCACGCTTATGAAGTCCTCGATGCCCCCCGACGCCTCGTAGACCCTGTGGACGATGTCCAGCGCCTCGGGCTCCACTCCCTCCGCGGCCCTGTGCCCCGCCTCCCTGCACCTGATGCAGCGGCACCTGGAGCCCCGCTCGGCGAGCAGCCCGTGGGCTAGCTGCCTGAGGTTGCTCTTGTCCACGCCTGCCTCTATCTGGTGGACGGGGATGTCCCGCTGGACCCTCATAATTCTGACCCAGGGCGGAACCATCTCCTTTACCCTGGCCACGAGTTCCGCGGCCTCCTCGGTGGCCATGGGCCTGTATTCTCCACGCCTCCACCACTCGTACAACTTGGTGCCCTTCACGACTAGTGTCGGGTATATCTTTAGCATGTCAGGCTTGAATGCGGGATCGATGAATATACGCCTGAACCCCTCCAAGTCCCGCTCAGGGGTCGAGCCGGGGAGCCCAGGCATCATGTGGTAGCAAACCTTCAGGGCCGAGTCCTTAAGCCGCCGGGTCCCTTCCACCACGTCCCTGACCGTGTGGCCCCTCTCCACCAGCCTGTAGATGTCGTCGTAGACGTTCTGGACGCCCACCTCGACGCGGGTCACCCCCAAGCCGAGCATCCCGTCGATGTCGGGCTTCTTCAGGCAGTCGGGCCTGGTCTCCACGGTGACCCCCACGTTCCTGATCTCTGAGGACTCGGCCCTCAGTTTAGCCTCCTCAAGGCTCGTGGACTCGGAGCCGGTGATGGCGTCCAGGCACCCCTTCACGAACCACTCCTGGTAGCCGCGGGGGCTGGCCGGGAACGTGCCCCCCATTATTATGAGGTCCACCTTGTCCACGGTGTGGCCTATGGCGCGCAGCTGATTGATGCGGCTCCTCACCTGGGCGCCCGGGTCAAACATGTTCTGGGCGCCCCTCATGGCCGCGGGCTCGTGGCCCGTGTAGCTCTGGGGGCTCCCCGCCTCAGGGCCGCCTGGGCAGTAGGCGCACCTGCCGTGGGGGCACGGGCTGGGCTCCGTCATGACGGCCACCACGTTGACGCCGCTGATGGCCCGCGTCGCCTTCCGCCGCAGCAGGGGGATTAGCCGCTGCCGCTCCTCGGGCCTCAGCGCCGCAATGATCTCCGAGTTGGAAGGAACCCTACCCAAGGAATACTTCCTGGTGGCCCTGTACTTGGCCACGTCCAGGTCTTCCCTGGTGGGTTCGTCCAGGCCTAGAAGCTCGTCGATGATCTCTCGGAGGGCGGAACTCAAGTCGAGTCAATGGGATAGACGTCTCATTATAAAGATTATTAACGGTGGTAGAGCCACAACAAGGCTTATATTAATGGCACAACTTACACCATATGGTGGAAAATATGGAAGAAAACGTGGGAGTGGACAAGCAGGGTAGGCTAGTCCTCCCAGCCAACCTCAGAGAGACCCTAGGTATAAAGGATGGCGGCCAAGTCTCGATAAGACTGGACGGCACTCGGCTAGTTCTCGAGCCCATCCCAGAGGACCTTGAAGAGGCGGTGGGAGAGTGGGCCCAGCAACCCAGAGGAAGAGCAGGCGAGGCCCCGGCCGAGGAGGCCCCCGAGAGCTGGAAGTGGATGAGCCGTGAGTACGCGAGGAAGAAGCTCGGCCTCAGCTGAGGGCGTCCTGGACGTGGGCGTGCTGGTCCCGGCCTGCTTCGAGAACCCTCTAGAGAATGAAAGTATCAGGTTCATCTCGGATGTCCTCTCGGGGAGGAGGCCAGGCACTCTGCCCCTCACCTCGGTCCTGGGCGCGTACCACATACTGACGCGTTACCTTAGGGTCCCTAGACTGGCGGTGAAGGGCGTACTGGAGGGCCTACTGATGACAGACTCACCCGCACTGCACGCAGCCACTCCGAGGAGGGTCGTGTCGGACGCCCTCGACTACGCTGCGGCGTACAGCGTAGAGTCCTGGGACGGCTACCTGGTGGCCCTGTGCAGGAGCCTGGGCTCCACCGTCGTCTACAGCATGGACCGTGAGCTGGCCAAGGTGAGGGAGGTGACGGTAGTCAACCCGTACCCCGCCGCCAAGGTGGAGGAGTACCACGGGTTCATCCAGGAACTCGTGAAGAACCGCGACCGATTAGCTCCTTAAAATACTGATTAGGCTGACTGCATTTATTCTTCGAGTGAAATAAATCCTGCTGAAAATGTTAGAGGATGGTCAGGCTCTCTATGTCCCGTGGGTAGTAGGTGAGCCACTCGCAGCCGTCCCCGGTCACCAGCAGCGTGTCGCTGTGCCTGAAACCCGCGTACCCCAGCTCATATATGCCGGGCTCGATGCTCACCACCATCCCGGGCTTCAGGGGCTGCGGGTTCCCCTGGTCCAGGTAGGGGGGCTCGTGGCCCAGGAGACCCAGGCCGTGGCCCGTGTGGTGCCTGACCAGGTCCCAGTAGCCGGCGTCCCTGATGACCTTGTTCGCTGCTTTATCCACGTCGGCGCACGTGTTCCCTGGCTTCAACGCGTCGGCGGCCGCCTCCTGAGCCCTACACATGACGCGAAACATCTTCTCCATCTTGGCGGTGGGCTTGCCCACGATCATGGTACGCTCCAGCTCTGAGCCGTAGCCGCCCACGTCGCCCCCGGCCCCGGTGACCAGGACATCGCCCTCCTCGATCACCTTGCCTACGCTGATGCTGTGGGGCATAGCGCTCTTCCACCCTACCTGGCCCCTGAACCCGGCTCCGCATGGGCGTCCCTTCAGAGTCTCGTACTCGGGGCCAAGGGCCTTCTTCATGGCCGTGGACGCGTCCAGGGTGGCCTCCATGCTCACCTCGACATCCCAGAGCCCGGGCCTGGTGTACTCCTGGAGATACTGGTGGGCTAGGTTGCCCCACTTGCAGCTCTCCCTGATGAGCTCGACCTCCTCATCCGACTTCAGCAGCTTGATGTCCCACATGTACTGTTCGTCCTTCACAAGCTCGGCTTCTTTGAGCAGGTCCTTGAGGGGGGTGCCCGCGTAGCCCATGGTGCTCCCGGCGCCGCTGGGGTTATCGGTGCCTATCCTGGACTTTCCGAGGCCCTTCTCTTTGATCCACCCGGCGAACCGTTCCATGGGTTGTTTGTCGCCGGGGTAGTCCAGGTAGGTGAGGCACTCGCCCACCAGGGGTGTCTGGTGGCGCAGGTGGTCGGCCTCCAGCAGAGGCCCTATGAACGTTGGTTTGCCGTCCGGCTCCACGAGGAGCGCCGCGGGCCGCTCCGTGACCATGTGGTAGAAGTGGCTGAAGTAGAAGATGCTGGTGCCGTTGGTTATGAGGTAGGCGTCCATCGCCTGCTCCCGCATGTGGCTGCGCAGCTTCTCCAGCCTTCTGCCGTACTCGTTCCAGCTTACTCTGAGCTTGGGCAATCCTATCACACTGGTTTGGGGGGCCTTGAGGATAAAACGTGTTCGAGTGACAGGTTTATAATGGTCGAGTGGGTAATGGGAAGTGGGAATTGGCATGGAGGAGGTTGTGGTGGACGACAGGGGCAGAATCCTCATCCCGAAGGAGATGCGGGACAGGGTGGGCCTCAAGCCAGGGTCAGGGGCCAGGCTGGAGGAGAAGGACGGCCGGATCATAGTGACTCCCCCCCTGTCCCGTCAGGGCTTCATCAGGGAAATGGAGGGCTTCATGACGGAGGGGAAGCCCGCGGACGACCCCCTCAAGCTGAAGAACATCTGGGAAAAGTGATGCTGTTCATCGACGCGAACATCTGGTGCTACTACTTCGACGCCAGACACCCGGAGCACGAGCAGGTGAGGAGGTTCATGAGGCGGGCCCTCCTGGAGGACAGGCTGGCCGTAAACACGATCATCGTCATGGAGGTGGCCCACTACCTGAACAGGAACCTGAGCAGAGAGGACGCCAGGAGGGGAACAGATAACCTCCTGACCCTTGAGAGCCTCCGCGTACACGACTTCGACAGGGAGCAGCTCTTGAGGTCGCTGGATGTTTTAAACAAGTATTCGCGTAGCCACGGCCTGGGCGGAAGAGACGCGACCATAATCGCCACGGTCAAGAGCATGGGCATCGATGGCCTTGTGACCCACGACAAGGCTCTTGCAGGCGTGGCTAAACTGGAGTCGGTTAACGTGGTGGACCCTGTGGA
>DASWLJ010000191.1:0-1755 GCA_036396185.1 Bathyarchaeia archaeon
CACAGTCGACTCGTCTATTCTCTCCTCCTCCAGCAGCCCGATGACCTGGGGCAGCGCCACACTGGAGTCGGCCTGGATCAGAAGGTCCGACGGGTACCCGTAGACCGGGTACTTGAGCTGCAGAGGGTCGAGGTCCATGAACACGACCTTGGCTCCGCTGATCTTCCTTATGCTCCCAGGCGGGTACCAGGGCGGCCACGAGCTGCCGTCGATGACCAGCACCAGGTCCGCATCCTTCAGGTAGGGGCCCATGGCGGCGCCCATGTGGAGGGGGTTGTCTGTGGGATAGTTCATGTAGCCCGGCGTCTCGAACACGGGTACGCCCAGGAGTCCCGCGAGCTTAACCAGCTGGGCCACGGCCGCCCTGTTCCGCCCCAGGTACCGGGTGTATATCATGGGGTTCCCGGCCTCGAGGAGCATATCCTTGAGCTTCACCAGAGTGGACGGGTCGGCTGTCACCGGCGCGGGCCGCGCGGTCTCAGCGGGCAGCCTCATCCTGGTCACCTTCTCGAACAGGAGCTCCCGGGACAGGTTCAGGAGCGCGGGCCCCTTGACGTCGCTTGAAGCGATCTCGTACGCCCTCTGGATGACGGCCAAGGCGTTGCCGTTGGTCTCGGGGCTGTCACCCCACTTCACGTATGGCGCCAGGCGCTCCTGGCCGCCCACCTCCGTGAAGCTCAGGTAGTGGGGCCCAGGTGTGCCCCCGTAGACCTCGCCGTCGTGGGTCCTGTTCTGGCCCACCATGAGCAGCAGCGGCACCTGGTCCGTGTACGCTGCCTTCAGCTCCATGGCGCCGTGCAGGAGCCCCGTCAACACGTGTGTGAGCAGGACCTGGGCCCTTCCCGTGGCCATGTAGTAGCCCTTCGCCATGGACAGGGCGGCGCCCTCGTGCCTCACGTTGACGTACACCGGCTTCTTGCCCTGGCTGTTGTACCTGGCCAGGTGCTCCCACATGGGTATGAACTCGGAGCCGGGGGAGCTGAACACGTAGTCCACACCCAGCCTGTGTAGCATCTCCACGTAGCCGTGGGCGGCGTCCTCTACGGTTATCTCGGCCATTGAAGGTTCACACATTGAGGTTGGGCGGCAGTATTTAGAGTTACCAAGCATGTGGTCTCAGGTTAACTGTTAATAGCTTTGAGGGGAACCTACCGCTGTATGAGGCTCAAGGTGGACGGCGCAAGGCTGGAGAAGGCGCTGAGGGAGATGGGTGAGGTGGGCGTCACGCCCTCGGGCGGGGTGAACCGGCTGGCGCTGAGCGACGCCGACAGGGAGGCCAGGGGCCTCCTGGTCTCGTGGTTCAGGGAGCTGAACCTGGAGATCAAGGTGGACCCCATAGGAAACATCTTCGCCATAAGGTGGGGCCATGAGGACTCCGAGCCTGTGGTCATGGGCAGCCACATCGACACCGTGAGGGACGCGGGCATCTATGACGGCGCCTTGGGCGTGCTGGGAGCCCTGGAGGTTTTGAGGGCTCTTGATGACGCTGACGTGGAGACGGTGAAGCCTGTCGCCGTGGCGGCCTTCACCAACGAGGAGGGGGCCAGGTTCCAGCCCGACATGATGGGCAGCATGGTGTTCACGGGAAAGCTCGGCGTCGAGGAGGCGTATGCATCCAGAGACGACGACGGCGTCACCGTGGGGCAGGAGCTGGTCCGAATAGGCTACAGGGGCGAGGACTCGTTGACGCCTTCACGCTACCTGGAGCTCCACGTGGAGCAGGGGCCCGTGCTCCACAGCACCGGACAAAAGATC
>DASWLJ010000192.1:0-6078 GCA_036396185.1 Bathyarchaeia archaeon
CCCCCCCCCCCCCCCCCCCGCGCACACACAGAGAAACAGATACAGGCACCTATAAACAAGTAACAGCGACACAGCCAAAGAAAAAACCCCTACACGGCGAAGCCAAAGCTCCGACACCCCGAGTATTGCACGTTAAGGTCAATTTGCACCCCCCTTGAATCCAAAGATATATTAAGCGCGTAAACAAGTTAGGGCTTTAAAATGGTGTGAGTGATGGGTTTCCGTTCCAAGTTCGAGAATGCGGAAAAAGCCCTCACCTTCAACGATGTTCTTCTATTACCCGGATGGACCACCCTAGAGCCCAGCGAGGCCAAGGTCGGGTCCAGGGTCACCAAGCGCATCCAGCTCAACGTCCCCTTCGTGGCAAGCCCCATGGACACTGTCACCGAGGCCGAGATGGCCATAGCCCTCGCGCGTGAGGGCGCCCTCGGCGTGCTCCACAGGAACTGCAGCGCCAAGGAGGAGGTGGACATGGCACGCAAGGTTAAGCGGGCCGAGGCCGTCATCATCAGGGACGTTGTCACTGTGGGCCCCGACGCCACGGTGGAGGAGCTGCTGAAGCTCATGGAGGAGCACAACGTGAAGGGGTTCCCCGTCGTCGAGCAGGACGACAGGCTTGTAGGCATCGTCACCTGGAGGGACGTCCGCCTGGCTGAGAGCAGCCTGAAGGTTAGGGATGTGATGACCGAGGAGGTCGTCACGGGCACAGAGGAGACGAGCCTGGAGGAGGCCATGAAGATCCTCCACGAGCACAGGATAGAGAAGCTGCCTATCATCGACGAGCAGCGCCGCGTCAGGGGCCTCATAACCATGAAGGACATCACCCTGAAGGGCACGTACCAGGAAGCGGTGAGGGACGAGGAGGGCCGCCTCATCTGCGCGGCCGCCATCAGCCCCTTCGACCTGCCCAGGGCCAAGGCCCTGGAGAAGTACGTGGACGTGCTTGTGCTTGACGTGAGCCACTTCCACAACAAGAACTGCTTCGAGGCCGCCAAGCAGATACTGAAGGAGGTCGACGCCGAGATCGTCGTCGGCAATATAGGCACCTTCAAGGCGGCAGAGGACATAGTCACCCAGCTTGAAGGTGTGGCCGGCCTCAGGGTGGGCATAGGCAGCGGCAGCATATGCAGCACCAGCGTCGTGACCAGGGCCGGGGCGCCGACCCTCTACGCCACGAGCCAGGTGGCCGACGCCGTGAAGCAGTACGGCGCGGACATCCCAATCATAGCTGACGGTGGCATGAGGAACCCGGGGGACGTGGCCGTGGCCATGGCCGTGGGGGCCTCGTGCGCCATGATGGGCAACGTCTTCGCGGGGTGCCGGGAGAGCCCGGGCAGGCTCGTGGCCATGGAGGGCCGCTACTACAAGGAGTACTACGGGATGGGCAGCGAGAGGGCCCGCAGCAAGCGGTTCGCCCTGGACAGGTACAGCCAGCCTAGCAAGTCCATAAGCGAGGGCGTGGAGGGCTGGGTCCCGTACCGCGGCCCAGTGAAGGACATCATAGCGGAGTTCACGGGCGGCCTCAAGGCGGCCATGGGCTACGTCGGCGCCTCCACGATACCCGAGATGTGGGAGAAGGCGAAGCTGGCCCTAATCACGGAGCACGGCGCCCAGGAGGCCGCGCCCCACGACATCCTGCGCCCGGGGCCGGGCCGCAACATCTAACCCCCCTTTTCTCTGGTAGGTTTTACATTCCCTGCGGCCCATGCTTCTACGGTTGTAGGCTTTGGACAGGTCTTGGCTTGGCTGGGCGGAGCTGGAGCCCGCCGGCGACGCGGTGGCGGGCGGCTACTCCACGTGGAGGCTTACTTATCACGCGGGAAGGTACAGCGTGGACGACGGCGGGAGCATACGGGTGGCGAGGCGTAGCGTCAGCGACGAGGGGGACCCCCAGTTCAGGGACCCGGCGGGGCCGGGGTACACGACGGTGGCGGCGAGCGCTGGCGTCAGGCTGGAGAAGTCCTTCAGCCACAGGGGCCACATCCGCCCCTTCAGGGCCGCCCTCCAGGTGGACGTCCACGACGGGAGCCTAGCGGAGGGGGACACCGTCACTGTAGTGTTCGGTGACAGGGGCCGGGGCTCGCCCGGCATCAGGAACCAGAGCTTCAGGGAGATGGAGCACGTGTTCCAGGTGCTGGTGGACCCCTTCGGCGCCGGCACCTTCGAGGAGATCGAGCGCTCGCCCAGCATAAGGATCATCGGTGGCCCGGCGGTCTCCCTCGACCTCGCGGCGCCCTCGTGGGCCGTGGCGGGGGCACCTATACCCGTCGTCGTTAGGGCCCTTGACAGGTTCGGCAACAGGAGCGACGGTTACCGCGGAGAGGTGACGGTAACAGCGGATGACGGAGCCCATGAAGTCTACGCCTTCAAGGGGGAGGACCTGGGCGTCCACAGGTTCACGTTGAAGCTAAAGAAGCCTGGCGTTCACAGGTTTAAGGCGTCGAACGGCAGCCTGGAGGCGGAGTCCAACCCCATCATAGTGGGGAAGCAGGCGCCCGAGCTCAGGCTCCTCTGGGGTGACATGCACGGCCAGACCAAGGAGACGGTGGGCACGGGGACCCTGGACGAGTACTTCAGCTTCCTCAGGGACGTAGCCGCCATGGACTTCGGGGGCTGGCAGGGCAACGACTTCCAGGTCACCGATGACCTGTGGATGGAAGTCAAGGAAAAGACCAGGAAGTACCACGAGCCGGGCAGGTTCGTCACCTTCCTAGGATACGAGTGGAGCGGCCTCACCCCAGCCGGGGGAGACCACAACATCTACTTCCTGGGCGACGACGAGGAAATCCACCGCAGCGACCACTGGCAGATACCCGACAAGTCTGGGGCACCCACCGACAGGTACCCCATCAGCGAGCTCTGGAAGGAGTTCAGGGGGAGGCGGGACGTCATGGCCGTCGCCCACGTGGGGGGACGCCACGCCAACCTGGACTACTGGGACCTTGAGAGGGTGCCCCTGGTGGAGGTTCACAGCCACCACGGCACCTTCGAGTGGCTCCTAGAGGAAGCCCTGGACAGGGGCCTCAAGGTGGGCTTCATAGCGGCCAGCGACGACCACACCTGCAGGCCGGGGCTAACGCTGCCCACAGGCGGCTTCACGACGAGGGGCGGCTACACGGGGGTCTACGCCAGGGAGCTCACCCGTGAGGCTCTCTGGGAGGCTTTCTGGGCCAGGAGGACCTACGCGACTACCGGGGAGAGGATCATCCTGGACGTCAGGGTGGACGGCCACATTATGGGTGAAGAGTGCGCCGCGAGCGGGGCCCCGGAGATAAGCGTCAAGGTCCACGGGACAAGGCCCCTCCACGCCGTCGAGGTGATGAGGGGCAGGGACACCATCTACAGGCACCCCTTCGCGGAGCCCAGCGGCGGAGACAGGCTCCTGAAGGTGGAGTGGATGGGTGCCCGCGTCAGGAGCAGACCCAAGAGGGTGAACTGGGACGGCGGCCTCAGCATCGACAAGGGCAGGATCGTTGAATTCAAGGAGTACAGCTTCGACTACCCTGACCAAGGCGTCCGTAGGGTCACGGACCAGAGGCTTGAGTGGAGGAGCACCACGGGCGGGGACGCCGACGGGGTGCTGCTCAGGCTGGACGCCCCAGAGGACGCGAAGATGACGTTCCACAGCGAGCCGGTGAGCTTCAGCTTCAGGCCCAGCGAGGTGACCTACGAGCCCAAGGTGGTAGAGGTGGGGCCCGTGAACAGGAGAATCAAGGTTCAGGCCATTTCAGGAGGGCCGCTGCCCAGCAGCCTGGAGTTCAAGGTCAAGGATGAGGGCATCCACGGGGGCGTCAACCCGTACTGGGTCAAGGTCACCCAGAGCGACGGGTCCCTAGCGTGGAGCAGCCCAGTCTACGTGGAGCACGCGCCCTAGTTACCTATCCACGTCAATATTGCAGTCCAGCGTGAGGCAAACGCTTTAGCTTCCACGCTATTGCCTTAACCAGAGTGGTAGCATGATCGAGAGGGCGCTCATCAGCGTCTACGACAAGTCCGGCCTGGAGGGCCTGGTCAAGGCGCTCGGAGCCTACGGCGTGGAGATCATCAGCAGCGGGGGCACAGCCAAGCGCATCGGTGAACTCGGTTACAAGAGGCTTGTCGAGGTGAGCGACTACACGGGGCACCCGGAGAGCCCTGGGGGGCTTGTGAAGACGCTGCACCCCAAGGTGCATGGCGGCCTCCTCATGGACAGGGGCGACCCGGAGCACAGGCGGTGGATGGAGGAGAACGGCGTCAAGCCCATCGACCTGGTTGTTGTGAACCTTTACCCCTTCGAGGAGGTGGTGGCGGGGGGCGCGGACCTGCTGGAGGCGGGCCACAACATAGACATCGGGGGACCGGCCATGGTGCGGTCCGCGGCCAAGGCCAGCCTACTATACGATAAGACTTGCGTTGTGACCGACCCGGGCCAGTATCCGGAGGTGATCAGGACGCTCAAGAAGCACAGGGGGGCCCTGACCACCGAGCTGCGGAGGCGCTACGCACTGGAAGCATTCAAACGGACGGCGTCCTACGATGAGGCCATCGTGGGCTACCTGGAGGAGTCGCTGTGAGCCTGAGGAAGAGGTACCGGACGGCGGTGGAGGAGGGGTTCCCCGACGAGATCAGGATCAGGATCGGCGGCGATGAGAGGCTGTACAGGAAGGCGATGAGCCTCAGGTACGGGGAGAATCCGCACCAGCCGGCCGCCTTCTACAGCCCCGCGGAGGGGCCCCTGACGGTGGGGGGCCTGAGGCTGCTGAAGACGGGTAAGAGCGGGCTCAGCATGACGAACGTGCAGGACGTGGACAACGCGATGCGGATCGTGGGGTACTTCGGGGAGCCGGCGTGCGCGGTGATGAAGCACGTGAACCCCAGCGGGGCGGCTGTCAGGAACGGGCCGGGGGAGCCGCTCAGAGAGGTGTACAGGAAGGCGCGTGACTGCGACGCGCTTGCTGCGTACGGTAGCGTCGTGGGGTTCAACGCGCCTGTGGACGAGGCCACGGCCGAGGAGATCATGGGCAGCTACGTGGAGGCCGTGGTGGCGCCGGGCTTCGAGGCGGGCTGCATGGGGCACTTCGAGGAGAAGAGGGACATCAGGGTCATACAGGTCACGGGGCTCGATAGGATAAGCAGGTGGGCGGGGGACCCCATGGAGCCCCTGGACATCGCCGTCATGATGGACGGGAGCCTGGTGCTCCAGGCGCCCATGCTAACGAAGGTTAGAAGTCCGGAGGACCTGAGATGGGTCACCAGGCGGCAGGGGACCGCCCAGGAGGCTAGGGACCTGCTGTTCAGCTGGTACGTCTGCATGAACGTCCGTAGCAACGGCGTCGTCCTCAGCAAGGGCGGCGCCACCATCGGCGTGGGCACGGGCCAGCAGGACAGGGTCACCGCGGTGAAGTTGGCCCTTGAGAAGGCGGAGATGAGGGGCCACAGGGATGAGGTGCCCGGCTCGGTGCTGGCGTCGGATGGCTTCTTCCCGTTCAGGGACAGCGTGGACCTGTTGGCGGAGTACGGTGTCACGGTGTGTGTGCAGCCGGGTGGCAGTGTCCAGGATAAAGAGGTGATAGATGCCTGTGATGAGGCGGGTATCGTGATGGCGTTTACAGATGAGCGGTGTTTCCGTCACTTCTAGTTTGTTACAAGTTACTTGTAATAAGCGTTTTTTGGGGTCTTTTTGTACCTAGTGGTTGGGTATCCCTGTTTTTTGGGGTGGTTCTCGGGGTTCAGGGGGTGTTTCATTGGGCTTGTCTGTGTGTGCGTGCACGGTGGGGGGGTGTGGTCGTCGTCGCCGCGGTTATCCGTTTTTGGGCTTGTTTTGTGGTTCGGGGGCTTTTTCAGGGTTTATGGGCGGCGGCTGCCGGGGGCTGGTGTCCGCGGGATGCTCATGTTCGCCGAGGGTGAAGAGCAAGCTGGGCCCCAAGGGTCAGGCGGTTATCCCGAAGGAGTCAGGGAGCTGATGGGGATCAGGCCGGGCTCCGAGGTCGTGTTCGAGGTCAGAGGGGACGAGGTCGTCGTCAAGGCGTTTGAGGATCAGGGCAGTGTCGATGAACTGATGAGACTGATCCCCGGTGAACTCAAGGCGAAGAGCGAGGT
>DASWLJ010000193.1:0-8921 GCA_036396185.1 Bathyarchaeia archaeon
TGTGCTACAACACGTCAGAGGCCCAGGTCGGTGCAAAGGATACCTTCAAGGTATCCTTCGTCGTACCCTCAGTGCCTGACCTCGACGACTATGAGGTCAAGGTCTACGTAGACGACCTCCAAGCCCTACCATCCCCGACGACAGCTACAGCCGACTTCGAGGTCACGGGGCTAGCCGAAATCAAGCTTACCCCAGAATACGGTGGAGTCAACGACAGGATCACCATCAACGCCTACAACTTCTCGCAGATAGCCAACAGTGAAGTGATACTCAACTTCACCAAGGTTGGAAGCGACGACAAGTATGCGGCCACGTTCAAGACTACCTCATCAGGGACATTCACAGGAACCTTCCGTGTACCTGCTGCTTCCAACGACATATGGGTAGTGAACGCCACACAGGTGGATCACCAGATCAACGCGACAGCAAACTTCCGTGTAGGAATGATGCTTGCCCTAGTCGCACCAGACGAAGCCCCACAGGGATCCAAGGTTACTCTATCCGGTGTAGGGTTTGAGGATTCAGGTGCAGGCGAGGACTGGAACGCTACCTTGGGTGGTGTGCTCATAGGCGAGGACACTGCAGAAACCGATGGAACCTTCACTCACGTCTTCTACGTGCCAAACGTTGATCCAGGTACCTACACAATAGAAGTGTACGATATTGACGCGGAAATCACCGTGACTACCGAGTTCACAGTGACGGACGTAACGTACCTAGAGATCGACCCCATACAGGCAGCTAACGACTACAACATCACAATCTACGGATACTTCTTCTCAGAGGACGAGAACACCGACCTAGAGTTCACACTATACAACACCACTGATGAATGGGATCTCACAGGAGACGTTTACCAGTACGACCCAGACCTGGATGAACAGGTCAAAGATCCATTAGCCATGGATGATGACGGAGTAACCTTCGTTGGCTGGTGGCAAGTCTACGACGTTGACACACTAAGTACAGGCACCTACTGGCTCAACGTCACCGACGACAACGACATCTTCGCCCAGATACGCGTCGATGTTGTCAGCGAGGTCGTCGAGGTCTCACCCAAGAAGTCAACATACGGCATCGGTGACACAATTGCCTTCAACGTCAAGTCAACCTTCAGACAGCTAGACGCCTACTTCAAGATCTACGACCCATCCGGTAACCTGTACTGGAAGTCAGATGACCTTGGAGAGACATCATGGCTGAAGGTTGGCTACGAGCAGGTGGTACCCTTCTACGCCCAGACATCCGGCGGAAACCCCATGATCCTAGTCTCAGACGCACCACAAGGTGTATGGACATGGAAGCTGTATGACTCCGACGACGATGTCCTCGAGGAGGGCACCTTCACTGTTACAGCCGCAGCCGCGGACGTTCTGGCCGAGCAGATCGAGGACCTGAACTCCGCAGTCACTGAGCTGACGACCGATATATCCACGGTCAGCACAGAGGTGGCCGCAGTCAGGACCCAGATCACCAACGCCATCAACGCAGCCAACGCCGCAGTCCAGGCCGCCAACGCGGCCACACAGGCCGTCAACGCAGTCGCACAGACCGCCAGCGCAGCGTCCACAGCAGCCACCGCCGCAGCAGCAGCTGCCACGGAGGCCAAGAACGCCGCCAACGGACTGACGACACTGGTCTACGGCGCCATCGGCGCATCCCTAGTAGCAGCACTCGCAGCAATCGTAAGCCTAATGCAGATAAGCAGAAGGATCGCGGGCTAAACCCGCAACCCCCCTTTCTTTATTTTCCTTTAATCTTCTGACGCTAGATCATAGTCCACTTATATTGATAATGGATGCACGCGTCTTCAGCGGCATTTATTCTAATGTTCAGAATCATTGGGCATAATGCACCATACTGGTGTCAATATGGCTCCACATTCACTCCCTCGATGCCTTGGAAGTGCTTAAGGTTCCGAGTCAGCAGCTTCTTACCGTGGACTCTGGCGATCCCCGCGATCATAGCGTCCTCCGGGTCAATCATAGACCCTGATCGCCTCTTATCTCCATAGATACGGCCACCGGCTTGAGACGACATATAATCCAGGGGCAGGAAGGGAAGAGACTGCAGGACAGCAAATATCCTCGACTTCTCCTCATCGGGCTTCCTACTCAGGGACAGGCCCACGTAGAGCTCGAACACTGTCGGCGCGGATACGATCAGAGGGATGTCCTTTGCCTCAATCTCCTCAGCCTTCTCCACCGCGGCGTCGTCGCCGGCCATGAGGTCGATGATGAAGGAGGTGTCAGCCAGCAACACCGCTCACCCGGCTCACAGTGGACCTGATCCTCTTATCGCTTGCCTCGCGGAGCTCCTCGATGTTTCTACGTATCTCCTCTCCCTCCTCCTCGGTGAGGGCGCCCACCAACTCTAGTATCGACCTCTTCCTCGTGAGTCGATTAATGACTTCTGTGAAGCTCTCGTTAGTCCTCTTTAACGCGGCGAGCCTCTCGTAGGCTTCTTCTGAGATTGAGATGTTCTTGGTGCCCATGCTGGCTTCTATGTGGGTATGTGTGTGTATGTTTTTAGGGGTTTCGGATCATCCACTTACATATTATTTGCTTAAGGACACGTCAGCCAACCACCAAAAAAAGGCTCATTTACACAACATCGTCTAACGTGGTGATACTCATGCTCAGTTCCACGCCCAGGAGCATCTCCACGGCCTCGTAAAGCAGGTGCCTGACGGACTCGAACCCAGAGGGCTTCTCCAGCGCCACGCCGGTGTCCCGCTTCAACAGCTCGAGGACCTCGTCCAGCTCCTGGGATAGACCCTCATTCATCTCCCAGCCCCCGCCGCCCAGCACCTCCCCGAGGCGGATGTCCCACGCCCCGTACAACGCCCCCAGGAGCAGGATGCATGGCCTCCTGTCGAACCACCTGTCGCCATGCCTCGAGGACTCGTACACGCCCACGTACAGGGTCTCCAGCACCTCCCACGCCTCGGCCTTCAGCTCCGCGGGACGCCTACCCGCCACGTTCCCCCTGAACCCACTGAGCCCGAACCTGGCCGACGCGCCCGGCAGGGCCTCCCTCTCGGCCTCGATCTTCTCCACCTGACTGAGGACCACCCCCACCCTTCCCCAGTCTACGACGCCGTGAAGACATGAGACCATCGTGAACAGGTTCTCCGCGAGCTCAAGGTTGAGCTGCAGCTGGTTCAGTTGGGCCTCCCTCGACTCCCTGTACTCGTCCTTGATCTTTCTGAGGGCCTCCTCCCGTCCATGGATGTCGTCCTCGACGAGCGCCCTGATCTGGTCCACCTTCTCCGTGCTTCTGGAGAACACGGCCAGCTCGCGGTCCTCCCCGTCCAGGCGGTACCTGATTGATAGCCTAACGGAGTCCCTGTAGGGCTTGACGTCTGTCTCGCTGGACACGCCAGTGGTCTGTCTCAGCTTGAACTCCGAGTCCTTCACGAGGCTCTTCCCCACGAGCCCCTTCTCGTAGCTCAGCGTCACCACGCCCCCGTCAACCTTCACTACGCAGACCCTGCCGTCCGTCGTTTTCCCGAGGAACTCAGGCATCAGGGTTCCTCCTAAGGCTGTCCGTGGTCTCCTCCAGGGTCAGGGGCGAGTACGTCGTCCTCAAGTACATCTTAAGGTACTCGCGGCCATACTTCTCGGCGACGTCCAGGTCCTCTAGCTTGACCTCGTTCTTCAAGCCCAGTATCCGGGTGATCTTCTTGGCGAAGACTGAGTAGTTGAGCAGCATCTCCCTCCGCTCGTTGTAGTACTCTATCGTGTCCACGGCCTCGTCTATGTAGCTTAGGACGCGGTACAGGTGAGATATGATCTCGTCGATCCTGTACCGCTCATAGTTGTTGATGACCTCCAGGCTCTGGTTCATGCGCTCCGTGAGGGTCATGTTCCTGTTCCACTCGTAGTCCTCCCTGGGCAGCAGGAGATTGATGTTGAACTCCAGGTCCTGGAGGTGGTAGTAGAGGAGCCCTATTATACGGCCCACCACGTTCACGGTGCTCAGTATGGTGTCCCTGATTAGGATCACCTTCAGCACCTTCAGGTTCTGGTCCTCCTCAGTGAAGTTGCGTTTCGCCACCTTCGCGGAGAGCGTCTGGATGAGCTCGTACTTCTCGCCCAGCAGAGGCATGAGGCTGCTCTTCCTCTTGCTGAGCTGCAGTATGGTCTCCACGCTGTCGTTGATGGGGCGCGTCGCGTTCACTATCTCCGCCGAGTACTGCTTCTCCCAGTTCTTCAGGCTCACCAGTATGGCGTCTATTATGACCCAGGGCTCATCCTCCTCGATCTTCTCCCTGCTGATCTGCAGCGTGGCACTGTCCTTGGGCAGGCTGGGCTCGAAGAGGCTGCTGATGATCTCGTATATCTTGTCGCTGGTGTCTATGAGCCTCTCCACAAGTATCCGCCCGGAACCGATGATGTTATTGATCTGCTCGACCTTCACTGCCAGAGGAGCGACCAACTCGAACTCGGGTGTCTCAGGGGCGTCCACGTCCAGGCCAAGCTCCTTTATCTCCCCGACGGCCTCAAGGTACTCGAACTTGATCTTGATGTAGTAGTCGCGCAGGGCGACGTCCAGGTGAGTCTCGTAGCTCTTCACAGCCGGCCCCAGTTCGAAGTAGATGCGCCTGATGCCTGCATCCACCTCGGCCAGCTCCAGAGCCTTCTCTTCGGCGTTCCTATGCATCTCCCTGATCTCGTCCAAGCTGATGAGTATCTTGGTCTTCAGGTCTATGAAGGTCTCGGGCACCGGGTTACCAAGCCCATCGACTATCCTCAGATACTCGTCCACCTTGTCGATCAGCTCCCTGGTCTGATCTCTGAGGACCTCTATCCTCTGCTCCCTCACCTCCCTCAGATCTATAACGTATTTGCTGAACGAGACGGGCGCCGAGAACAGGATCGTGAAGGCCGTCGACCCCACCAGGATGGTCCGGTCCACAGTGGCCTGGAACGATAGGGGCACCTGAAGGTACTCGATGGCTCCGAAGAACACAACGTTGGTGATGGCGGCGGCCACGATGGGCAGGAAGTAGACGAGCACGTCAACGTACTTGCCCGGGATGCTGGTCTCCTTCACAGGGTCGGGCAGCTTCATGTTAATGATGGCTATCACGGAGATCAGGCCCGACATAATAATGAGGAACAGCGCCATCCCCGGTAGGCTGTTAACGAAGGCGGCGAAGGCCTCCCGTTCACCGTTGAGCACGACCTCTGGGGGGCTGATCCCCGTGATGGTGTTAAGCACCTTGAGTATGGTCTCAAGGCTTATGCTGCTGAGGCTCCTCTGGATGTCCACGTATATGGTGTCCAGTGGCGCGTACAGGGGCGGCTGCATGCCTGGGACATAGGCCTTCATGTACTGCATAATCTGCAGCGGCAGCGAGATCGACGCGTAGTAGATGAAGGTGTAGGCGATCCCCCGCTCCTTGTAGATCGTGGCGAATACGAGGATCAGCGGTATCGCCAGATAGAAGGTGGACCTGAAGAACAGAAGGGACACGGCCACGATGCCCATGTCCATGGCGATGATCTGGAGGTTCTTGTGGATCAGGATCGGGCAGATGATGAACGGCGCCACCAGTATAGCCTTGAACACAGTGTTCGTGAGAGGGTCGCTGATGAGCTGGAAGAACCCGATTCTTGACAGGTGGTAGAAGAGGCCCATGCTTATAATTAGACTGCCCGTTATGGGGGCGTAAGGGTTCTCGCGGTACACAGCGTACGCCACCAGGAAGGCTATCACCAGGGGCAGAGGCTGGGGCAGAAGGGGGATTAATGTGAAGCCCACGGCCAGGCTCACCATGGTGACGACGAACGTGATCAGCTTCCCCGTGCGCTCGCTGAAGTCGCCGTCAACGAATAGTCCGAAACTCATATCCCCAACCTCAGTGCCTTTATATTATATAATCCTAGGTGCCGTGTTCCCTTGAGCTTAAGCGAAGCCGACTTAAAACTTCTTGTAGGACTCCGAAAGCACATAAACGCAGTCACCCCCGTGCTACCTGACAGGGCCGTGGTCACTGTCGGACAGTACACCCTGGACGCCCTCCTCGACACCTCCCGGTTCCAGGAGGATGAGCGCCTTGATCTTTTCAGGGTCCACCATAAGAAGGATTTGGAGCACAAGGTAGTGTACATAGATCCCGAGTACCAGGTACAGGTCGACACTCTATACGAGCCCCACTACTGGTACGACCTCAGGCAGAACGTTGACGAGGAGGGCTTCCGGGCCAAGCTCGCCGAGAGGATATACGATTACCATAAGGAGGTTCTCACCCTCGTCAACCTCTCGGAGGGGTCCTCCTCTGGCCTATACCCCACACTGCACAAGTTCCTGGCTGACAAAGGCAAGAACACCCTGGGCGTGGTCATATTTCCATCCATGAGCCACAGCAGCGACGCACTGTTCAACGCCTTCGCGTCCGTCGGCATGGTCTCCCTCGAAAACTCTACGCCCCTGCTCCTGATAGATCAGGGGAGCGTTGAGAGTTACACGGGTGTGCACAGGATGGGGGAGGTCCTGAAGGGGATCGACGTGATCGACTACCTGCTTGAGCTCATGCTGGACAAGGAAGGGTTCATACGCGACATCTACAAACTATCACAAAACTTCGGCATCCAGTTCTTCGCCCCCATGCTGGCCACCGGCTGCAGCCTAACCATATATGAGAGCTTCCGGAACATCCTGAACATAGTCCTGGAGCAGCCCCTCATGGACATCGACATCTCCACCGCATCCATGATATACGTGCTCGTGAAGGCCCCCATCTACTACAGGGACGAGTTCACCAAGGGCAAGATCGAGTACGAGGTGACCCAGTGGCTCAAGGAGAGCCTTGGCGTGGACGTACCCCAGGTCTGTGAACCCATATTCGTGGACGAGTACGGGGACAGGGTGGACGTGGCTATCCTCGTGGGCGGCTTCAACACATCCAAGCTGTTCGGGGGCATATACAGGAGGATCGAGAGGTTCAGCAACATGAACCTGGAGCAGGGCCTCTACGATAAAGAGCTCTGGGAAAAGATAAAGGGGAGGCTGCTAGGGCTAGCGCCCTAACTCTTTCCTCAGCTCGGCCATGATCTCATCGATGCTTCCCTTGTGCTCCACCAAGAAGCTTCGGCTGAGGCCGCTCTCGAACTCGCTGGCCTTCCTGTTGAGGCGCTCCATCTCGTCGTAGGGGGCTAGGTCCTCGATGGTCCCGCGGCCCGCTATGACGACGACCCTTATCACCCACGGGTCCCTGCACTCCACGACGCGCACCGTGATGGTCTTGGATACGTCACCCGTGACGTATGCGGCGAGGGCCGTGTAGAGCTCCTGTGTGAGGTCCTCGTCCCACAGGCCCTGGGGGGTCTGGACAGTGACCCACAGGTAGTCGCTGCGGTACGTACTCTTCATCCCCATGATGTTGGGGGTCCTGTAGATCCTGATGATGCTCCTCATATAGTCCTTGAAGTGGTCAACGTCCAGGATCTCCTCCAGTATGCCCTCCCTGTTGAGCTGGTCCTCCTGCTCGGCCAGGATCTTGTATATGATCTTGCCCTGCTCGTCGCCTGTGAGCTCCGTGGTGCGCTCATAGAACCTGTTGCTCTTGATGATTCCCTGCAGCTTCTCCTGGTAGTCCTCCATTAGGTCAAGGACCGTGTTGAGCTTCTTCCTGTACTCGCTTGTCACCTCTAGCTTCTTGGCCAGGTCGGTGTAGAAGTCTATGAGTGTGTCCGTGGACCCTATATAGGCGTTGAAGTGGACCTCCTCCTCCTTGGATGCGCTGAGCTCCCTCTCCAGCTCCTTTAGCTTATCCTTGGCGTACTTCTTCTTCCCGAAGAGGCTGAAGCCCTTGCTTTCCTTCTCGTACTTGCCGCTGTCGTACTCCTTCCTCTTCCTCTTCTCCTCGACTCTTATGAGATCGTTCTCGAGGGCCTCCCGTTTGCCGCGGAACTTCACGATGAGAGCCTGCAGGTAGGTGAGGTGCTCGTCGATCATTTTCACCTCGTCGCTGCTGGGTTTTATCATGAGCTGCAGCAGGTGGTAGATGGTGGTCAGCTCGGCCTTCATGTCCTTGAAGCTGACCTCCAGCTTCTCCTCCTCGGGCAGTATCTCGTAGCGCCGCATTATGGCGTCTACGAAGTGCCTGTTCTCGTTGTAGAACCTGAGGATCACGAGGGCCTTCTCCGTGATCTCGGTGAGGTTCATGAAGTCGTCCACCAGCTTCTTCTGCCGTATGGTGAACTGCTGGCTGCTGGGCACAAGCTGCTGCAGGCGCTCGAAGATGGCCGCCTTCCTCTCCTGGAACTCGGGGTGGGTCTTGGAGACGAACCTCATGAGGCCCTCAAGGCTGTCGATGGGCTGGGCGTCATCCCTGTGGAGTATTAGCTTGGTGACGCTGTCCTCTATGGTGCCCTCGGCGCTCACCAGCTTTATGGTGCTGATGAACTGGTGGGCCTCGTCGATCCACTTGTTTATCTGGTCCTCTATTCCTCGGACGTATAGGCTGTAGTCCTCCTCGAACCTGGGGCTTCCATGGATGAGCTGTTCTACCTTCTCGTCGTACTCCTCGGCGTTGTAGGCGTTGGTCTTGATGAGGTAGTCCTTGTAGATCTCGCTGACCTCCCCCCGCTTCAGCTCCAGCACGCTCTGGAGCTTGTCCAGGATGACCAGCTTGTCCTTCCTTATCTCGGCGAGCTGCTGCATCTTCTCCAGGTTACTCTTGAAGGCCTCCACGTACGCGTCCACGGGGTAGTTGACCTTCACCATGCTGAGGGTATGGATGGTGTTATCCGTCAGACCCACCTCCGTGCCTATGCCACTCATGAGGTCGGCCATGTCGAAGTCCATGAGGACGTAGATCATCTCGACGATCATCTTGTCGATCTCGTCGCGTGCGCTGATGATGTTCCCGGTCTTGCTGTACGCGGGCATCAGGGGCAGGAACATTACAC
>DASWLJ010000194.1:0-2538 GCA_036396185.1 Bathyarchaeia archaeon
GAATCCTAGGCAGGTCCTCAGGCTCACGGCCACGGACCCTGGCAGCGTCAGGGACGTGCCCGCGTGGGCCAGCAAGACCGGCAACAAGGTACTGGAGGCCTCCGAGGACTCGGGAGTATTCACGTTCCTTATCGAGGTGAGTTAGATGAGCGAGAAGCCTAAGAAGATGGCTATAATCGTCCACAGTGGCACTCTGGACAAGCTGTACCCCGTGTTCATGCTGAGCAGCACCGGCGGCGCCATGGACGCCGAGGTGCACCTGTTCTTCACTTTCTGGGGCCTCAGCGCCGTGAAGAAGGGGGGCCTAGAGTCGGCTAAGCTCCCCGGCGTCATGAGCCTGGGCACGGGCATGATGAAGGACAAGATCAAGAAGGTGGGCACGCCGACCCTGACAGAGCTCCTCGCCATGTGCAGGAGCACCGGGAACGTGAAGATATACGCGTGCAGCACCACCATGGCGATCATGGACGTCAAGAAGGAGGACCTGATCCCTGAGGTGGATGAGATCGTGGGGGCGGCCACCTTCCTGGACATAGCCATGGACGCCGACGTGCAGCTCTTCATATAGGTGAGCCTAGTGGGCAGGATGCTCATTCTCCTCTGCGAGTCTCCGTTCCAGCACGAGGCCGTGGACCACGCCATCGAGATAGCTAAGGCCGCCCTCGGCAAGGGTCACCACGTGGACGTCTACCTCATGATGGACGGCGTCTACAACCCCCTAGTGACCCAGAGCGGCGAGCCCTTCCACGTGGACTCGGTCAGTCACAGGATCAGGGAGCTGATGGAGGCGGGCGCCAAGTTCAGGGGCTGCAGGGTTTGCATGGAGCTCAGGGGCGTAACGGAGAAAGACATCCCAGAAGGCGTGGACATCGGAGGCATCTTCGACCTGAGCGAGTCGCTGGCCGAGGCCGACGCGGTCCTAAGCTTCACGGGGGCTGGCTAGATGACGGAGAAGAAGACGCTTATCGTAATCAAGTCGCGGCCCTTCACCAGCCTCAACTACTACGAGGCTCTGAGGACCGCGGCCGGCCTGTGGGACCACGAGGTCAAGGTGCTCTGGATGGGCGACGGCGTCTACGCCGCCCTAGACAGGGTGGACAAGACGCTAACAATCAAGTTCCTCGCCGATCTGCCGGACCTGGACATAGAGATGTACGTGGACGAAGAGGCTCTAACAGCCAAAGGCTTCACCGAGGGTGAGCTGGTGGAAGGCGCCGTGCCCGCAAGCCGAGCCAAGGTTAAGGAGCTACTGGGCTGGGCTGAGGTTAGCCTCGTTTTCTAGGTGATGAAATGAGTAAACTTGTACTGTTGAAAGGCCTGGACGAGAAAGCCCTAAGCGCGGCTCTAAGCATCGAAGGCTCAGCTATTATGCTTCTCCAGGACGCCGTCTACATGGCCGGGGAGAGCCCACAGGTGAAAGAGGCGTTAAATAAGCATACTTTCTATATTCTCGGTGGGGACGCAGCCAAGCGCGGCCTACTCCTTGAGTCTCTGGAAGGTTTACTGATCTTGGGCTACGATGAGCTTGTAGACCTCATGTTCAGCGGAGTCGAGGTGATAAATCTATGAAAGCATTGGGCCAGATAGACGACCTAGATAGGGACATACTGAAGCTGCTCCAGACGGACTCTCGGATGAGCTACAGAGAGATAGCTAAAGCCATAGACGTGAGCCACGTCAACGTGTCCAGCAGGATAAGGGCCCTGGAGGAGAGCGGCGTCATCAGGGGCTACGCCGTCGTAACGGACCCCGACGCATTGGGAAGCTACCCCCTCTGCCTGAGGATATCTGCGGCGCCGGGGGGCAATCTCTCCGAGATAGGGTCCAGGGTCGCCGATCAGGGTGAGGTCAGCGTCGTGATGCGCGTCAGCGGCGAGTGCGAGCTGCTGGCCCTGGCCATGTGCAGGGACAAGCAGTCGGCGCTGGAGCTACTGGACAGGATTAACGGCATCCCGGGCATCGAGAAGGCTGAGAGCCACGTGGTCCTGGAGGCCATAAAGCTCAGCGGCAGGAAGCTCAAGTCCTAGGTTTTCGGTTGTTTTATCCGTGGCACCCTAATCTCATAGGTGTACGGAGGATCAAGAGTGATCAGGGTCAGCGTTGACGTGGGCGGGACCTTCACCGACCTCGTCGCGTTCCACGAGGACAGCGGCCGCATACAGAACGTGAAGGTTCCGACGGTGCCCAGGAACCCTGAGAAGGGCGTCGTCAACGCCTTCAAGCAGTTCCTGGGGCGGGAGAAGCCGGGGGAGATCGGCATGGTGGGCCACGCCACCACAATAGCCACCAACACGCTCCTGGGCCAGATGGACCTTGATGTGCCGCGCACGGCCCTGGTCACAACTGAGGGCTTCAGGGACGTCATAGAGATCGGGCGGCAGAGGAGGGCCGAGGTGTACAACCTGTTCTTCACGAGGCCGCCCATGCTGGTGGAGCGCAGACACAGGTATGAGGTCCGTGAACGCGTGGGCCCTAGGGGGGATATAGTTCAACAGCTCGACGAGGAGGGGGTAAAGAGGATAGCTCTGGACCTGAAAG
>DASWLJ010000195.1:0-6740 GCA_036396185.1 Bathyarchaeia archaeon
CAGAGCCTTGTCCTCTGCTACGAACTCAGGGTAGATGACCCTCCAGTCGAAGAAGAAGCACCCGGGGTACTCCACCGAGGGCAGCGTGCACACCATGGACTCCGTGGATGCGTAGGGGGTCATCGGGTATGTGCCCACGAACTCCTTTATTTGCTCCTTCATCGGGCCGGCCGAGGAGTCCAGGGTGATGAATGCCTTCAGGTTAACCTTGTCATTGATCCTGGGCCTCACGTCGTCCAGGAGCGTGGTGACGGTCATCTGTGCCATGTCGATCTCCTTGTAATGGTCGACGAAGTAGTCGACCTTTTCCTGGAACGACATGGTGGCCCTGTTCTCGGGCACGATCTTGACGAGGCCTGAACTGTTAGACGTCATGACGTTGGAGGCGATGTTGGTGATGAACGAGCCGCCGGGCACGTTAATGTATAGGGTGTCCCCGAAACTGAAATTGTACCTCGCGCCGTCGAAGGTGCTTATAAGGAAGAGGCTTGCACCGGTCATGCGAAGCAGCGTCTTCAGGCCACTCGTAGGCAGCAGGTAGATCTTCGGTTTGCCCATCGTGCCGCTTGTGTGTGAGCGGACGTAATCCTTCAGCGGGTAGATGAAGTCGCCCTCATGTGGATCCTTGAAGAAGGGCACGTAGAACTCGTAGCTTGTAAGCGGTAGCTCACCGATCGCGCTGTCCGGTTTTATACCAATTTTCTTTCCGATCGAGGTGTTTGACTGTCGACGGATCTTGTTCCTAACACTTTGCTCAAGCTTGTCGTTGACATTCTTCTCTTTTAGGAAACCCACGGCGTACTTTATGAGTAAAGGCTTCAGGAATTCCAGGGCAGCCGCCATCAAGGTGCATCACTCACATTAGCACTGGCTCGGAGTGGAACACCTGCATCCCGCGGCCCGTTATCACGTACCTGCGGGGCTGGTCGTCGAAGTCTATGCCTCTCATCTTGTCGATCCTCAGCGTCTTTATCAGCTTGTAGTCAAGCAGGTCCTTGTTCAGGAGCACGACGCCGTCGGCCAGGAACTGCTCCATGTAGAAGTCCGATTCCTTCGGGATGCCCTCCGCGGTGATCACGGCGGAGCAGTTCATGTTCCGGACGGTGTCGAAGAGCTGGCCTATGATGAACCTCTTCCTGCCTGACCTCTGCTCGTGCACGAGGATACTCGTCAGCGGGTCAATTATCAGGTGCTTCGCACCTATCTTCTTGATGGACCTCTCGATCTCCATCTCTAAGCTAAGCTGCAGCTTACCCTTGTTCCTGTCCACCGGCTCCACTATGCCTTGGCTGTGGGGGATCATGAATATGTCCATGATCTCCACTTTTCTGTCGTCTATCGCCTCTTTGACGTTCCACCCGAAGGCCGCGGCGTTCATTATCTTCTTCTCCATGGCCTCCTCCAGGGACACGTATACGCATGGCTCGCCGCGTCTCACAGCAGCCACCATGTACTGTAGCGAGAGTATGGTTTTACCTACACCAGGCCCACCGCACAGTAGAAGTATGCTGCCCTTGGGGATGCCGCCTCCGAGCATCTCGTCCAAACCCGCTACGCCTGTTGAGACCCTGGGAACCTGAACTTCAGTCATCTTGCTCATCTCCTTCCGGATGGTGAGACTTCAGGCGAAGCACTGATCAACACTCTGATCCATCTTTCTCCCTCTGTACTCACCCGTGGGGATATAGCATCTCATCTCACTTCTCATAATATATGCTTTTTCTACCTTAACACAAGGCGAAGTACTTTATTGCAGTATCCTACATCTATTGCCGCGAATATTTTTCGATTAGACGATCCAATAATCAGTTGTCACACGTTAAATAATTCCTTTTTTCGCGCCATTCTTAATAAATTTGAGCATAGGCTGAGCCTGAAGACGTTGAAGTTTAAATCTAACCGCCTTGATGATCCCACCATGCGGGTTAAACCGGGGGACAGGTACCCCAACGACTACACAGTGGCTGAGCTGAAAGACATAGCAGGAAGCATCGAGGTCGCGGTAACCGTGCCCGTCAACGTGCAGGTGGAGGCCGAGCACAGGGTCTACGACCTGAGCGAGATGAAGGAGATACTGGGCAGGGCCAAGAAGATTGTTCTCCAGGACTGCGGGTGCAGGACAGACCACGGCAACTGCGATAGCCCCCTGGACACGTGCCTGATCATAAACGAGGAGGCCGACGAGGCGCTTAGGATCGGCCGGTACAACCCGCGGGAGGTGAGCCTGGAGGAGGCCCTAGAGGCCCTCCAGCGGAGCCACGAGGCCGGACTAGTCCATATGGCGTACACACTCAAGGGTAAGGACTACCCCTCGCCCATCTGCAGCTGCTGCCCCTGCTGCTGCCACACCCTAGGCGGCCTCGTTAGGTACGGCATACACGCTAAGGTACTGACGTCGCGCTACGTAGCCGAGGACGACCCATCCCTGTGCACCGGCTGCGGCGTCTGCGCGGACAGGTGCAGCTTCCAGGCGCGTAAGATGGAGGACGGAGAGCTCCGGTATGACAGGTCAATGTGCTTCGGGTGCGGCCTCTGCGTCTCCACATGCCCCACCGGAGCCATCGGACTAGTCGAGAGGGCGGGCTCTTAGCCATGGACGAGGAGCTCGCAGGGCTCGTAGCCGAGCACCACTGTAGGAGGCCCCTGATGCGAGCCTGTGACTGGTACAAGCTACTGTACCAGGGCGTCTTCGGCGTGGGCCACATCATGGGCGAGTCGTCGTACGACAGGCTCGTCGAGGAGGCTGGGAGGGTCAGGGACCTGGAGCCCCAGGGTGAGCCCCTCCTTGAGGGGGTCTCCATCGACGGAGCCTTGGTCAGGGTGAACCTGAGGCCCTACGTGCGGATGGGCGACAGCCTCGAGGCGCTCCACGGGGCGATGCAGGCGTCGTCAAGCCTGAGAGGCGACCCCAGGCAGTTCATCAGGCTCTGGCGCAGGTTCAAGTCCCTGGCAGGCCAACTCCACCTCGGCCTCGACCCGCAGGAAGTGTGTGAACTAGACGACCTGCTGGCAGACAGGGGCCCGGTGCCCATGCACCACACTCTGGAGTACCGCGAGGCGTACTACCCGGCGTACAGGGTCGTCAGCCTGAAGGAGCTCCAGAGGGCGTTGGGGCGTCCCCTAGCCGTTAATTAATTTAAAAAGGGGATAAGCGTAATGTTATCCGATTGTCATGCCTGATAAGGTCAAGGATTCGGCGTTCAAGTGGATCGACGAGAACCGTGAGCGCGTCGTGGAGGTCAGCGACGAGATATGGGGGTACGCGGAGCTGGGCCTCATCGAGTTCAAGTCCGCCAAGCTGTTGTCCGGGGAGCTGGAGAGTCACGGCTTCAAGGTGAAGATGGGGGTGGGCGGCATGCCCACAGCCTTCGTCGCCGCCTGGGGCAGGGGCAAGCCGGTGATGGGCATCATGGGTGAGTACGACGCCCTACAGGGCCTAAGCCAGAAGGTGAAGCCGGAGAAGGACCCCCTGGAGCCGGGGAAGCCCGGCCACGGCTGCGGCCACAACATCCACGGCGCCTCGGGGATGGCGGCGGCCATTGCCCTCAGGTACGCCTTGGAGGAGCACAAGGTCAAGGGCACGGTCAAGTTCTTCGGGTGCCCGGCTGAGGAGAGCGGCAGCGGCAAGGTCTGGATGGTCCGCGACGGGGTCTTCGACGGCGTGGACGCCGTGCTCAGCCACCACCCGGGAAGCATGAACGTGGCACCGCTCAGCAGCAGCCTGGCCAACAACAGCGTAAAGTTCCACTTCAGAGGCAAAACGGCTCACGCGGCCGGCAGCCCAGAGCAGGGCCGCAGCGCCCTGGACGCCATCGAGCTGATGAACGTGGGCGTCAACTTCCTGCGGGAGCACGTCATCCAGGACGCCAGGATACACTACGTGATCGAGAACGGCGGGGGGCAGCCTAACGTCGTGCCGGACTATGCCCGTAGCTGGTACCTGGTTCGGGCCCCTGAGCGGGACCAGGTGGACCATATCTACGAGCGTGTGCTGAAGATAGCTAATGGCGCGGCCATGATGACGGAGACGGAGCTGGAGGTGGAGTTCCTGAAGGGGGTCAGTAACAAGATACCCAGTCTGGCCCTCAGCGAGGTCGTGACGGAGAACATGAGGCTGGTTGGGCCTCCCGAGTACACGGATGAGGAGGTGGAGTGGGCTCGGAGGCTTGTGAGCACCGTCACGCGGGAGGAGAAGGTGGAGCAGCTGAGGAAGACCAAGCGGCCCGGGTGGGAGGAGCTGGTGGACGTGGTCCTCGACAGGACGGTGCCTGATGCCTGGAACGAGGGGGAGGTGAGCCACGGCTCCACAGACGTCAGCGACGTGAGCTGGAAGGCCCCCACCATGGAGTTCGGGACCTCGACTTGGCCCCTGGGCGCGCCGGGGCACAGCTGGATGAACGTGGCTGGCGGGGCCCACAGCACGGGCCATAAGAGTCTCATCTACGCCAGCAAGGTGATGGCCGCCTCAGCCCTAGACCTAATGACAAGACCGGAGCTGATGAAGAAGGCTTGGGATGAGCAGAGGAGGCGGCTCATGGGTAAGGAGTACAGGAGTCCCATACCCGCTGACGCGAAGCCTCCGCTGGATATGTGGGGTAAGAAGTGAGGCCCGTCAGGCCCAATTATTTGTTTATTGAAATTTGTGGTTAGAGCTTCAGGGTGTCCCCGGGCTTCATTATGGTCACCTTGGTGCCGCCGCCGGCCTCTACCCTCTTCTTGTACTCGCCTGGGTCGGTGTCCCAGATGTGCATGGGCACGGCCTGTTTCGGCTTGATGGCCAGGGTGGCCTCCGCGGCTTCGGGTGCGTCCATTGTGTACGTTCCTCCGGCTGGTATCAGGAGCAGGTCCACGTTCCTCAGCTTCTTCATCTCGTCTATGAAGTCCGTGTCCCCCGCGTGGTACACGGTCTTGCCCTCGGCCTTAACCAGGTAGCCTACGCCGATGCCCTTGGGGTGGAAGGGGTTCCCTGGACTCCTGAACCTCTTGTAGTTGTAGGCCTCCACGGCCTCGACTGTTATGTCCCCGAACGTGGCCTTCTCCCCCGGCTTCAGGCTCTTAACCGGCAGGCCGAGCTTCTTGCCGCACTCCGGTGGAGCCACTATCACGGTCTTTTCCCCAGTGGCCTGCTTCACCTTCTCAGGTTTGCAGTGGTCGTCGTGGTGGTGGGTGCTGAGGACGAGGTCGGCCTTCTCGTATTCCCCCTCGTAGGGGTCTATGTAGATGACCTTACCCGCCGCCTTGATCCTCCACGACGCGTGTCCGAGCCATTTAACTTCCAAGAATATTCACCTGGTAGTGAATGGGCGGCTGGGCTTATGATTCTTACTCCGCCCTGCGTATGGACTCGCTCATGGTGAGGTAGGCGAGGCCGAAGACCACCCTCAGGGCGCCGCTTATGTAGAGGCCCTGGTTGAGGCCCTGGACGCCGGAGAAGAGGGAGTCGATGATGATTCCGCCCAGGTTGCTGCCTATGAAGCTGGCGAACCCGAAGGCCGCTGTGCTGCTGGCAAGGTATGTGGCCCTCAGGTCGCCGGGGGCCAGGTCGATGACGTATGTGGACTCGCTGCTCTGCCACGCCGCCATGCCGAGCCCCAGGAACAGCTCCGCGACGGCTATGTGCCACCACTCCGTGGCCAGGGCGTAGGCCACGGGGGCTACGGCCATCATGACTCTGCTGAGGACGACTATGGGGCGCCTGCCGATGCGGTCCATGTAGCTGCCCATCCACCTCTGGGTGAGCATGCTCACGAGGCTGCTGGATATGCTGAGGGTGCTGATCTGCCACACCTTCATGTGGAGTCTGTGGGTGATGACCATGGGAAAGAGGGGCCACGCGAAGCTCATGCCCACGCCGTACATGAAGTTGAGGGCCAGGTACCTGGTGAGCCGTGGGTCCTTCAGGAGTTTGTCCAGCTGGAGGCTCCTGCTGGCGCCCCTGGGGGGCTTCTCCTCTGTGAACAGGGCCATGACGCCGCTGACGAGGCTGGCCGCCGCCGCGACGATGAGGACAGCCGCGAAGCTGGCCGGGGTTGTCTCCCCCTCCTGGCCCAGGCTTATGGTGAAGGCTATGAGCATGGCTATGAGGCTGCCGAGCTGGCTGACGCTGTTGATGAGGCCGATGGTCTCGCCTCTGGTGGACTCGGAGGTGTAGTCGCCCATGAGGCTGCTCCAGGCGGGTAGGCTCATGCTGTTGAAGAAGCTGCTGAGGATGACGAGCCAGATGAGGGGGTCTGGGGCGTCGGTGAGGAGGAGGGCGGCTATGGCTGCTGCGTTGAGGATGCGGCCCCCCGCTATTAGCTTCTTCTTGCCGTAGCGGTCGGCTAGGCGGCCGAAGAGTAGCTGGAAGAGGTTGGCGCTGAGGCTCTTGGCGCCTTGGAGGAAGCCCATCTGGTTGACTGTGGAGCCGGCGGCTGCGACGAGGATGTTGTTGAACCTGTTGTTGAGGCTGTCGCTGAACATCTGTGTGAAGCCTGTGGCCATGAGTAGGCGTGTGCGGCGTAGTGGTTCCTCGTCCTGGTGGCTCATTTGTGGTTCTGAGCGGTGTGTGTTGTTTAAACGTGTTGGCTGTGGCTGGGGTGGGTAAGGTTTTATTGGTGGTGGGGGTGTATGTGTCTGGGCGCGGGGGTTCCCGAGTGGCCAAAGGGGTCAGGCTTAGGACCTGATGGTTAGTCCTCCGTGGGTTCGAACCCCACCCCCCGCACCATTATTCAACCTCTCCTCTCAAGCTCGTAGGCGATGCC
>DASWLJ010000196.1:0-1653 GCA_036396185.1 Bathyarchaeia archaeon
CTCGCCCAGGTGCCAAGCTACTACACGCACATGACGGCCCGGCAGACCCTGCGCTTCAAGGCCAGGTTCTACTACAGCGGACCGGAGAAGGCGTTGGAGGAGCGCGTAGAGGAGGCACTGGAGATGGTGCAGCTGGACGACAAGGCCGACCGCCCAATAAAGGGATTCAGCGGGGGCGAGCGGCAGCGCCTCGGCATAGCCCAGGCCCAGATACACCGCCCAGACCTGCTCATACTTGACGAGCCCGCAGCCAACCTGGACCCCATGGGCAGGAGGGACGTGCTCAGGATCATGGAGGAGCTCAGGAAGCACTCAACGGTCTTCTACTCGACCCACATACTGGACGACGTCCAGAGGGTAAGCGACACGGTGGCCATACTGAACAGGGGGGAGCTACTGGCGCAGGCGCCCATAGAGGAGCTCCTGTCCGGGGCAGGCGGCATAGTCTACAACATGACCGTCAAGGGGGGCTACGAGGACGCGTACGCTAGGATCACTGGCCAGAGTTGGGTGTCAGGTGTCAGCGTAGTCCAGGTCAACGGGCGGACTAGGCTCCAGATAAACGTGACCGACGAGCAGGCTGCCGAGGACGAGCTACTTCGGCTCGCAGTGGGAGGCGGCTCCGTGGTGACGGAGTTCGGGAGAGGCAGACACGGGCTTGAAGAGGTCTTCGTCGAGATGGTGGAGGGGAGCAACGGTGGCCACTGAGCAGAGCCTGATACCGGCGAAGGGCGGCGGCTGGCTGAGCGGCTTCAGGAACATGCTCAGGAAGGAGAATGGCCGCTGGGTCGGCACCCACGAGTGGCTCACCCAGAGCGTGATCTGGCTAGCTCTCGTGAACGGTATAGTGACCCTGGTGCTCTACATCGGCTTCACCCAGTCTGGTCCCCCGATCACGATGGACGCTCTTCAGTTGTTCTTCATGCTACTGGGTTCCTTCACCCCCTTCGGCGTGGTCATCCTCACCCAGAGCGACGTAGTGGGCGAGAGGCAGTCGGGGACGGCGGAGTGGGTTCTCTCGGCGCCCCTGTCGAGGGATGCGTTCCTGCTGTCCAAGCTGGTGGCTAACTCGGTGTGGATCTTCGCCACCATGGTGCTGCTGCAGGGCGTGGCATTCAACCTGATACTGGTGGCGTTCGGGTTGCCGACGGTGCCGGCGATCAACATGGCCGCGGGGCTGGCAGTGAACTGCCTTCACCTCCTCTTCTGGCTGACCCTCACCCTCATGCTGGGTGCAGCCTTCCATAGCAGGGGTCCCGTCCTGGGCATCCCCATAGTCTTCCTGATACTACAGGACCTGGTGGCGGGGCTCGCCTCAGTGTACGTGCCCTGGCTGGTACCCCTGCTACCCAAGAGCCTCATGGGACAGGGGCTGCAGCTGGCTCAGGGAGGCGGAGTCACCTCATTAGTGCCCTTCGTAGCTGTGGCTCTCTTCTCGGTGGTGTTCACGGCTATCGCCGTCTGGAGATTCAGGCGAGAGGAGTTCTAGGCTGGCAAAGACCGTGAAGAGGGGGACTAGAACCTCTTCTCCACGTAGTCCACTATGGACTTGAAGAAGGGGTACCCGTCCCCGTGCTCAGCGGGGGCACCACTCTTCGTCCACTCTGGCATGAGATACCCGTAGAAGGCGCGCTCAGGGTGAGGCATCAGCCC
>DASWLJ010000197.1:0-3999 GCA_036396185.1 Bathyarchaeia archaeon
TGGAGGACGAGGACATCCAGGAGGAGGTAACCCGCAGGCTCACACCAAACATGATCAGGGAGTGGTTCGAGAGGATACCCGACGAGGACCTGGAACTCCTGGACTTCTCACCAAGCTCCGCAAGACCTGAGTGGATGGTCCTACAGGTGCTCCCCGTGCCCCCCGTCGATGTGCGTCCATCGATCATCCTCGAGAGCGGGATCAGGGCCGAGGACGACCTCACCCACAAGCTCGTGGACATCATCAGGATCAACCAGAGGCTCAAGGAGAACATCGACGCCGGAGCCCCCACCCTCATCATCGAGGACCTCAGCGAGCTCCTCCAGTACCACGTGACCACCTACTTCAACAACGAGGTGAGCGGAATACCGCCGGCGCGGCACCGCAGCGGCAGGACCCTGAAGAGCCTGGCCCAGAGGCTTAAAGGCAAGGAGGGCAGGTTCAGGGGAAACCTCAGCGGCAAACGCGTGGACTACTCCGCGCGCACCGTCATCAGCCCCGACCCCAACCTGGACATCAACCAAGTGGGTGTCCCCGTGCACATAGCCACAAAGCTGACGGTGCCCGACGTGGTCACCGACCGCAACATCGAGGACATGAAGACGCTTGTGCACAACGGCCCCTACAGGCACCCCGGCGCCCTGTACATCATTAGGCCGGACAACAAGCGCATAAGGCTGGAGTTCGTACAGGACCGCAAAGTGATCGCGGAGACCCTGGAGCCCGGCTTCATCATCGAGCGGCACCTGAAGGACGGCGACATAGCCCTGTTCAACAGGCAGCCGTCGCTTCACAGGATGAGCATCATGGCGCACCGCGTCAAGGTGCTGCCCTACAAGACCTTCAGGATGCACCTCACCGTCTGCCCGCCCTACAACGCGGACTTTGACGGCGACGAGATGAACCTGCACATACCCCAGAGCAAGGAGGCCCAGACAGAGGCCAGGATGCTGATGCAGGTACAGGACCAGATCCTTAGCCCAAGGTACGGCGCCCCCATCATCGGTGCAGGCAAGGACTACATCAGCGGAGCCTACCTGCTCACGCGGGGCGAAACCATGCTTTCGGCGGACGAGCTGGGGAAGATCATATCATACACCGGCTACACGGGTGAAATACCTAGGCCCACAACTCTGAAGCCTCATCCCATGTGGAGCGGCAAGGCGGTGTTCAGCCTCTTCCTGCCGAGGGACTTCAGCTTCGTAAGCAGGGCCAACATCTGCATGCACTGCCCCGAGTGCAGCCGCGACAAGTGCCAGTACGACGCCTACGTCATGATCCAGAACGGCCAGCTCAGGACAGGAGTCATCGACAAGAACAGCATCGGAGCCGAGCGCCCCGACACCATCTTCCACAGGATCATCAAGGACTACGGCACAGACGTGGCCCACGACTTCCTCAACGGCGTAAGCCGCCTCATCAACGGGTTCCTGACGCTACGAGGATTCACCTACAGCTACGACGAGCTCAACCTGGCCGACAGGGAGCTTAAGGAGATCAGCAAGGTCATGAGGCTGATGGAGAAGAACGTCCAGAAGCTCACCGAGGAGTACGGAACCGGCGTCCTGGAGAGGCTGCCCGGCCAGACCATGCAGGAGAGCTTCGAGATCAAGGTCATGAACGAGCTCGCCAAAGCCCGTGACAAGGCCGGCGAGACCGTCCAGCAGGGGCTGCCCATGGAGAACAGCGGCATCATCATGACGCGCAGCGGGGCCAGAGGAAGCAGCCTCAACATAGGCCAGATGATGGGCAGCGTGGGCCAGCAGAGCATCCGTGGCAAGCGCATCATGAGAGGCTACGAGGACAGGACTCTACCCCACTTCAAGGAGGGCGACCCGTCGCCCGCGGCCAGAGGCTTCGTCTACAACTGCTACAGGGACGGACTCACGCCCCTGGAGTTCTTCTTCCACGCCATGGGCGGCCGGGAAGGCCTGGTCGACACAGCCGTCCGCACCCAGCAGAGCGGCTACATGCAGAGGAGGCTCATCAACGCCCTGGAGCACCTCAGGGTGGAGTACGACGGCACAGTCAGGAACAGCGTGGGCGACATAATCCAGTTCATGTACGGCGAGGACGGCGTGGACCCCGCCAAGAGCGACCACGGCGTAGCCGTCAACGTTGCCCAGCTCACGGACAGGATGGGCATCACCCAGGAGCCCGGCAAGGCCGCCGCCGAGAAGTACGTCGACAAGCAGATCGACGGCATAACCGAGGACATCCCGGAGCTCCTCAGGGAGGAGATTAGGCGCCAGCTCAAGAAGGCAGGCCTCACGGAGCAGGGCGTCAGGGACGTCGTTGGCAGCGTCCTCAAGAACTACGACTACAGCCTGGTGGAGCCCGGCGAGGCCGTGGGCATCGTGGCCGCCCAGAGCATAGGCGAGCCCGGCACCCAGATGACCCTCAGGACCTTCCACTACGCAGGCGTGGCTGAGCTCAACGTCACCCTGGGGCTGCCCAGGCTCATCGAGATCGTGGACGCGAGGAAGAGCCCCTCGACGCCCGTGATGAGCATCTACCTGTCCGACAAGTACAACAGGAGCGAGAAGAAGGCCAGGGAGATCGCCCAGAAGCTCACGTACACGGTCATCGACGACATCATAGACACCATAAACGTGGACCTGAGGGAGGAGGCCGTCCGCATCACCCTGGACCCCGAGAGGATGGAGACCCTCGGAGTCGCGCTGGACGACGTGGAGAAGGCCATGCCCTACAAGTACACGAAGGCGGATGAGCTCAACTTCCTGGTGAGGCTGGAGGAGGACAAGGCGAGGGACCCTGAGCCCATCATAGGCGCCGTCACCGAGGCCAGGATCAAGGGGATACCCGAGATCAAGCGCGTCCTCACCACGGTGGAGGACGGCGAGTGGGTCATAAGGACCGACGGCAGCAACCTGGAGGGGGTGCTCCGCATAGACGGCGTCGACCCCACCAGGACCAGCACTAACAACATCCACGAGATCGCGGAGATATTCGGTGTCGAGGCCGCTAGGAACGCCCTCATCAGGGAGGCCCACGCGGTCCTCACGGAGCAGGGCCTGGACGTGGACATTCGCCACGTCATGCTGGTGGCGGACATAATGACTAAGACCGGGGAGGTCCAGCAGATCGGGCGCCACGGCATCAGCGGCGAGAAATCCAGCGTCCTGGCGAGGGCGGCCTTCGAGCTCACCATACAGCACCTGGTGGACGCAGCCATAAAGGGCGAGATCGATCCCCTTAAAGGGGTGATCGAGAACATCATAGTCGGACAGTCGATGCCCCTGGGCACAGGAAGCGTCGAGCTGTTCATGAAACAAGGAGATAAGAGCGATGAGTAGCGTAGAGCATGAGCTGAGACTCGCCCTCTCCACCGGAAAAGTCCAGTTAGGATCCAAGCAGGCTGTGAGGGAGATGAGGCGCGGGAGGGCCAGGATGGCCATCCTCAGCTCCAACTGCCCCAAGGAGAAGGCCGAGGCCATAAAGACCTACGGCGGACTCGCCGAGATACCCGTGCTGACGCACGCCAAGGACAGCGTAGACCTGGGAGTGCTGTGCGGGAAGCCCTATCCCGTCTCAGCCCTGGTGATAAGCGACCCCGGGGACAGCCGTATACTAGACATGGTGAAAGACTAGAATGCTGAACAACATCAAGATCACGGAGACTGAGATGAAGTACATCCAGCTCCTGCAGAACATGACCGGCGCCACAATCGTGGACTGCATCATAGACGAGGAGGAGGACACCATCATCTTCACCGTCAAGAAGGGCGAGGTGGGCCTCGCAGTGGGCAAGGGCGGCGAGAAGATCAAGCGGTTCCGCGCCATGACCAACAAGCAGGTTGAGATCTACGAGTACATGGCGGAGCCGGAGAAGTTCATAAAGAACGCGCTGAAGCCGGCCAAGGTCAAGGACATCAGGCTGGTGGACAGGATGGAGGGCAAGAAGATAGCCATGGTGAACGTGGACCCCAAGGACAAGGGCATCGCCATAGGCAAGAACGGGGCCAACATCAAGAAGAT
>DASWLJ010000198.1:0-2209 GCA_036396185.1 Bathyarchaeia archaeon
GAGCCCAAGTGCGTCGGCGTCTACCCCGTGGACATACCAGTGCTTGAGCTGGGGAAGCCTGAGAGCTACCCCGCCGTCAAGGAGACCGTGCTGGAGTCCATTGAGGACGGCGCCGACGCCGTGTGCTTCGGCTGCATGGCCCTCAACGACCACGTGGACAGGCTGACCGAGGAGCTGAGGGCGGAGTACCCCGGCGTGGTCGTAGTCCACCCCGGGAGGACCGCGATCAGGGTGGCGGAGACGCTCGTGGGGCTGGGGCTGACCCACAGCAGGCTCAGCTACCCTAAGCCGCCTAAGCCCATCAGGTTCCCGTGACGGACAAGCGTCCAGCGTCTCCATAACCGATCCTCATCCGGCAGCACCGTTCAGTAAAACGCTCTATAACGCCTAGAGTGAACAATCTATCTGACATGTCAAGGCAGATCGTTCTGGTCTTCGTCGGCTTGGCGATAATCCTGGGCGCAGCCGCCTACCTGTACCTCAGATCGACCCCGGAGCCGCAGCCAGCCCAGCTAGAGGAGTACTGGCCCACCGAAGGGTGGAGGACGGCGGAGCCCGGCGACCTGGATCTGGACGCGTCCCGGCTCAGCTCCATGGTGGACCACATAAGGCGCGACATACCCACCATCGACAGCGTCATGGTGGTCCGCCACGGCTACGTGGCCGTGGACGAGTACTTCGGCTCATTCACGTCCGAGCAGAGGCATAGGATATTCAGCTGCACCAAGAGCGTCACGAGTACTCTGATAGGCTTAGCCATCGACGAGGGACTCATCCAGGGACTCGACGCCAACGTGCTGGGGCTCCTCCCCGGATACGAGGCCAGGAACGTGAACCAGTGGAAGACGAGCCTCACCCTACGCCACCTCCTCCCCATGGCGTCAGGAATCGACGCCAGGGACGACTACCCCGACGACTGGCTGTGGCTGGACAGGATGCTGGGCGCCCCTGACCCCGTCCAGTACTGCCTGGGCCTCAACGTGACTGTGCAGCCCGGCACCCGGTTCAAGTACACCAACGCCAACTCGCACCTCATGTCCGCCATTGTGAAGGAGGCGACGGGCATGGCGGCCCTCGACTACGCCCGGGAGAAGCTCTTCGAGCCCCTCGGCATCGCCGACGCTGAGTGGGAGGCTGACCCCCAGGGCGTCAACTGGGGCCACGACAGGCTCTACATGCGGCCCAGGGACATGGCGAAGCTGGGGCTGCTTTTCCTCAGGGGCGGCGAGTGGGACGGCGAGCAGATCGTCCCAGCGGAGTGGGTCGCCGAGGCCACGACGCGGAAGATGGCCGCCGACATATTCCCCGGCTACGGGTACCAGTGGTGGACCGGCGACGGGTTCTACTGCGCCATGGGCTACGCGGGCCAGTTCATCTACGTGTTCCCGGGCCACGACATGGTGATCGTATTCACGGGCCGCACCATGAACAACTTCGAGAACCCGAGGAACCTAATCAGGGACTACATACTACCCGCAGTCGGGAGCTGAGGCGTCTGGCCCGCCACGGGGGCAGACGGAACCCTTAACCATCGAGTGGAGCCCCTCATACGGTGGGTTCAGGGCTTGGAGCACCTACTCGACCTGTACTTTGAGCTCTCCAACGAGGACAGGGTGAAGATACTGCGCCTACTGGAGAGGGGCCCCGCGAACCTGACGGCGATGACCAGGACGCTGGGCACAGCCAACCAAGAGTGCAGCAGGCACCTCTCAAGGCTCTCCGAGAGGGGGCTCGTGGAGAAGCGCGGCGACGGCTCCTACAGCCTCACGGCCTACGGCGGCCTCACGCTCCGCCTCATCGCGGGGCAGCTATTCGCTGCGGGCCACAGAGACTACTTCAAAGCCCACACGCTGCGCAGGGTCCCCGACAGGTTCGTCTCACGCATGGGGGAGCTGCAGGGCAGCAGGTTCACAGAGGACGTGTGGGTGACCTTCAAGAAGGTGGAGTCCATCTTCAGGGGCGCCGAGGAGTACGTCTACATGATCCACGACCAGTACCTCCTCGACATACTCCCCCTGGGAGTCGAGGCCCTCAGAAGAGGCGTGAGGCTCAGGTCCATAGACCCCCTCAGCAGGGAGCCCGGGAGGAGGCTGGACGGCGAGCGCCCCCACTACATAGGCGAGGAGGATGAGGAGTACCTGGTCAAGTCGTGGGAGGAGGGCAGGGTGGACGCCAGGCTCATGTCATCCATAGACGCCTTCCTCTACGT
>DASWLJ010000199.1:0-2196 GCA_036396185.1 Bathyarchaeia archaeon
AGAGTCGGGGTTCGACCTCCAGGGCTTCATCAACGAGGTTATGATCCTGGGAGCCGTCACGGCGGCGCTGACACTAGCCAAGGGCTTCGCGGGCAAGGCCAGCCCGGTGAGCCTGCTGATCAACGTCGCACAGAACGTGGCCACCCTCGTCTTCATGGTGGTCCTGCTTGGCGCCGGGGACGTCTCTTCGCTGGGGGTGACCTCCTTCACGTTCTCCTCGGAGAACACCACCAACTACATGGTAATGGACTTCAGGGTCTTCATCTACTTCACGGTCCTGACCGTGGCGCTGCGCGTCGTGGAGGTCTACCTGGACTGGGACGAGGCGAGGGTTGAGGCCATGCCGCCGGGCCGGATACCGCCTTAGCCCTGAACACTTTTAAAAAATCCGCCGCGCATGTGGTAGGTATGACCATAAAGGTGGCCGTTAGCGGCATCCCCAGGGGCCTCCAGAACCCGGGGCCCGATGGCAACTGGTTGACCGAGGAGCACAAGGACAGGATAAGAGGCGTGAGCCGGGACGTGGAGCTCGTGGAGGTCCCCGCCCACAAGGTCAGGGGCGCCGCCGGCTTCGAGGTCGTCCTGGCCGAGGGAGGCAACAGGACCCACTACCCGGGCGAGCTGGACTGGGAGGATTACCAGAGGTTCTTCACGCCGGGCCTCAGGTGGGTCCAGCTCTGCAGCACGGGCTTCAGCGACAACATAACCCCAGAGGTGCTGGACGGCAGGGTCACCCTCACCAACGCCCCAGGCCTCCACACGGTGCCCATCGCGGAGAGCGTGGCGGCCGCCATGCTGAACCACGCCAAGCGCCTGGGGCAGAGGCATGTTGACCAGGCGAACAGGGCGTGGAGGCAGCTCAGGTGCGAAGAGCTCCAGGGCAGCACGGTCCTCCTGATAGGCGTAGGCAACATAGGTTCCAGGGTAGCGAGCATCTGCAAGGCCCTGGGCATGAAGGTGATAGGGACGAGGCGCCGCCCCGAGCCCCTCTACAACGTGGACCTGATCTTCCCCGCCTCCGACCTGCGCGCCCACCTTGGGGAAGCCGACTACGTGGTCGTCGCCGCCCCCCTCACCCCTGAGACCGAGAACCTGCTGGGGGAGCCCGAGTTCAGGGCCATGAAGAGCACCGCCTACTTCATAAACGTGGCCAGGGGCAGGATCGTCCACGAGCCCAGCCTCGTGAAGGCGCTGACTGAACACTGGATAGCGGGAGCCTACCTGGACGCCTTCGAGACCGAGCCCCTGCCCAGGGAGAGCCCCCTGTGGGCGCTGGACAACGTGCTCCTGGTCCCCCACGACAGCCACAGCAGCCCACACATAGGGGACAGGGTCGTGGAGATATTCGCCGAGAACCTGGAGCGCTACGTGAGGGGCGAACCCCTGCTGCACGTCTGCGACCCGCGGCGAGGATACTAGCATTTTTCTAGTGGACCCTAACCATATAGTTGTTCAGCGGAGAGCAGCGGATGACCAGCCACGCCATAGTCCACGGCGACGACGCAGACGGCCTCACATGCGGGGCCTTCCTGAAGCGGCTCACGGGCTGCGAAGTCTATCTGGCCAACTACGACAACCTGGAGAACGCCCTCGCCAAGGTGCAGCCCCCCGTGACCAGCCTGACGATATGCGACCTCAACGTCAGGGAGGCCCTGGAGGGCGAGCTCATACGCATAAGGGGCTTCGCCGAGATCACCATAATCGACCACCACCAGATGGACGCCTGCTTCATGGACCGGCTCCGTGAGCTGGGCGTGGAGGTGACCCTGGACACACGGGACTGCGCAGCCGTCCTCGTCTACGAGGCGCATAAGGAGCAACTTGGGAGGGACGCGGCCCACCTCGCCGCCTACGCCGCGATAAGCGACATGTTCGAGGACGGCCCCATGGCATCCGCCATCCTCGGCAGGATGGACAGGAAGTTCGCCCAGCACGAGGCCCAGATACTCACCCACGCCCTCGGCAAGGACCAGACCCTGGACTTCAAGCGTCATGTGTTGGAGTGGCTCAGCAGGTACAGCTACCCCCACAGGATACCCGGGGCAGTGGACACCGCCGTCAGGGGCCTGGAGGACATGGCCGCCATAAAGGAGGCGATACCCTCAGCCGCCACGGTGAGGGGCAGGGTGGCCGTCATGGAGGCCGCGGGCGACCACAGCACAGGGGCCATAGCCAACCTCCTCATGGACGCGCTGG
>DASWLJ010000200.1:0-7103 GCA_036396185.1 Bathyarchaeia archaeon
AGCAGAGCGCCAGCCTCAAGAAGGGCCCCGTGGTCACGATAGCTGACAGGAGCGTCATCGCCCACCCCAAGGTGCTGGGCAGCATCATGGAGGCGGCCCAGGCCGAGAACATTCCCTACCAGTACAAGAAGGTGCCCAGCGGCGGAACAGACGCGGGAAGCATCCACCTCACCAAGGGGGGCGTCCCCAGCGGCACCGTGGCGTGCCCCTGCAGGTACATCCACGGGCCGGCGGCGATAACCACGGTGGAGGACCTGGAGAACACGGTGAGGCTGGTCAGAGCCTTCATCAAGAGGATCAGCAGCTAACTTAACCCGCGTCCGCTGACCTCTTCTCAGAACCCCGGCGGCTTGGTCTTGATCACCAGGCTTCCCTCGAAACGCGTGATCCACACCTGGTGTGGCAGGGATAGAATGAACTCCAGCACGTTCTCCCACGGGAACAGCTCGCCGTCGAGGACCTTGATCTCGAATCCTCCGACGTATGAGTTCACCTGCCCGGTGTCGCCAATGAGTCTTTTCAGCTCGTTCTCGCTGGAAATTAGACCGATCAAGGAACCACAGGCTAAGGGTCTTTGCATGTGTACTCATGGGACTCCGTTTAAGAATCTTTCCCGAGGAGGCTGTGGGTCCCGAGGCTTTCCCTCTCTTTTTCATGGGGTTCAGTGGACACATGTAAATTAATATAACAGTGTTAATAATCAGCCATTTTTAATATCTAATATTTAAAGAATTACATTATTATACAATGATAGTTTTTTAAACAGTGGGAAAAATTCATCGTGATGGGTACTATTCAAGTTAAGGACGTTGTAAGCCTATTGGAGGCGAGTTCCATACTCGTCTTCGAGGGTGAACCCATCGAGCTCGTCATCGAAAGGTTCGCCAAGGACTCGAAGCTAATAGGCATCTTCGTCATAGACGAGTCGAGAAAATACAAGGGAGTCATCACGAGGTCCGATCTTCTCCAGTGGACTAAACGTCAGCTGGGAGACATCCCCGAAGGCTTCGACTGGAAGGTCATCGACGAGTTCAAGGTCAATGTGCACTCAACCAAGGTCCTGGACATTGTAAGTAAGGGGAGTGTCGAGGCGTATATACGCATGGATGATTCCCTCTCCAAAGCCTTGAGCCTCTTTATGCTCTACAGCCTCATCGATCTGCCCGTCCTGAACGAGACGGGGGAGATCATAGGCGACATAACTCTACCGGAGCTTCTGAACAAGATACTGAAAGACTCGCAGATGGAGTGAGAAAAGGATATCTGACACCGACTTTAACAGGAAGACCCCTATTTTATTAGGGCTGACTGCCGCAACGGGCATCCTGTGCTGGATGGCGGGGCTGAACACGGTCCAGATAATCGCGGTGTCGGTGTTCGCCCTCAAGACCTACGCCACCATTCTATTCTGGAGGTACAGGCTGCCCTTCGCCTTCATAGCCGTGTTCGGCCTCCTATTCCTCGGGCTGCTGGACGTCCCTCACCTCATAGAGTTCGCCAGCTTCGACGTCATCCTGTTCCTCGTCGGCATGATGTCCATCATAGGGACGCTGGAGGAGAACCACTTCTTCGAGTACCTGCTCGACCGCATCATGGCATACATGGGGGGAGACGCTAAGCGGCTCGTCATAACACTGATGCTCGCGTCAGCCTTCTTCGCGGCCTTCGTGGACGAGGTGACGTCAATACTGTTCATGAGCGCGACGGTGCTCCAGCTGACAGGGTGCTACGGGGTGAACCCCCTCCCCTTCATCATGATGATCGTGTTCGCCACCAACATCGGCAGCTCGGCGACAGTTGTAGGCAACCCTGTGGGTGTCATGATCGCCCTCAAGGGCGGCTTCAGCTTCTTCGACTTCCTCAGGTGGGCGACCCCCATATCCGTCCTGGGGCTCGCGGCCACTGTGCTGATTTCCATTAAGATATTCGGGAAGGAGATAAGCGAGCTGAACGAGAGGATGAAAACGGTTGACCCGAGCCAGAACGGGCGCAGCTATGACCCTAAAAGGATACGGATCAGCATGGCCCTGTTCCTCGGAACGATACTGACGCTGATCTTTCACCACCTCATAGAGGAGCTGTTCCACATGGAGAGGAACACCATGCTCATCGGCACGGCCCTCCTCTACGGCGGCATAGCCCTCCTCTGGGAGAAGGAGCGCGCCCAGGAGATCATCGAGCGCCGCGTGGACTGGTGGACCCTCACCTTCTTCATACTCCTCTTCGCCTCGGTTGGTACCCTCAAGTACGTGGGCGTCACCAAGTTCATGGCCGAGAAGCTCTATGTCCTAGCCTCCATGTCCGACAGCACCCTCTTCGTCAGCTTCACCTGGTTAACCGGGTCAATCGGCGCAATCTTGGACAACGTTCTGGCCGTAGCCACCTTCATCCCCATAGTTCAGGAGCTGGAGGTCCTGGGCGCCCACAGCTACCCCCTCTGGTGGGGCATGCTCTTCTCCAGCACATTCTGCGGAAACCTGACCATAATAGGGAGCACGGCCAACATCATAGCCCTGGGGACGCTGGAGAGGCGTAAGCTGATCCACGTCACATTCATGCAGTGGTTCAAGATAGGGCTCCTAATCACGGTGCCCACCATGATCATAGCCACGCTGATGCTTCTGCTACAGTTCCCACTAATGCCAGCCTGAAGCCTACACCGCCAAAGGCTTCGACTTTATCACCAGAACGTCCTCCTTGGTGACCCACACCTCGTAGTGTTGGCTGGCGAGGTAGTCAAACACGACCCCCCACGGGAAACGTTTCCCGTTGACGACCCTTACCTCGAAGCCCGCAACGACGGAGTGCACTGTACCGGTGTCGGCCACGAGGGCCTTAAGCTCCATCTCGCATGAACTCAGCTCAACCATACGCGTGGAACCTTCTACACCCATTTTCGGCAGAATGATTAGATGATTATGATCGGGTGCCTTGAAAAAGGTATCCATGGGAGGGGGAGCAGGGGACGCTACCGCTCCAGGATGAACTCCCTGGTGGGCGCCGTGGGCTTACCGATCCGCATCTTCAGCATGTCGTCCCCAACCTTCCTGCCCACCTCGACGGGCCTTAGCGTCTCCAGCTGCTTCACCGCCGTCTCCAGCTTGGAGGCCGACTCGCTGTATATCCTGAACATGGGTTTACCCTTCTCCACCTTGTCACCCGTCTTGGCGAAAAGCTGTATGCCCGCGCCCTTGGCCGCCGGCGTCCCCGCGGCCCTCGCTATCTTAACCAGGTCCCTGTTGTTGAACCACAGCACGCGGCCGTCCTTGGGCGCCTCGACGTCGTAGACGTGCTGCCCCGGCACCAAGTCCTCCGGCTTGACGCCAGGGTCGCCCCCCTGGGCCTCTATGATCTCCCTCATCTTCTCCAGCGCCTTACCATTAGATATCAGGTCCTGGGCCACCCGCTTACCGTTCTTCTGGCCCACCATCTCGAAGAGTATGCCCGCCAGGTTCGTGGATTTGTCCACAAGCTCGTGGGAGCCGTCGCCCGCCAGCGTCTCCAGGGCCTCCCGCGCCTCTAGGATGGGCCCTATGTTGTAGCCGATGGGCTGGCTGCCCTCCGTGACGGCGCACTCTATCACCATGTCGAAGCGGCTGCCCAGTTCGATGAAGTCGCCTGCCAGCTGCTCCGCCTCGGCAAGGGTCTTGATCTTGGCGTCCACCCCCACAGGGATGTCGACGACTATGTGGGTGCTACCCATGGCCTTCTTCTTGCTCATGATGCTGGGCAGCAGCAGCGGGTCTATGCTGAGAGGGTACTCGATGCGGATGAAGAGGTCGTCCGCTGGGGCCAGGTCGATGCTTCCGCCCCACACTATGCAGGCGCCGACGCGTTTGACGATGTCCTGTATCTCGTCGAAGGGCACGTTCACCGGCGCAAGGGCCTCCATCCTGTCGGCTGTGCCCGCTGGGCTTGTGATGGCTCGGCTGCTGCTCTTGGGGATCGTGTAGCCGGCCGCGGCGACTATGGGGGCCACCACCAGGGTGGTCTTGTCGCCCGGGACGCCCCCGATGCTGTGCTTGTCCAGTATTGGGCTCCTATCGAAGCTGATGGTCTTGCCGCTCCAGATCATGGCGCGGCTGAGGGCCTCCACCTCCTCCATGCTGACGCCGTGGATGTGGAGCGCCGTGACGAACGCGGCCATCTCGATGTCGCTCAGGTGACGCTCCACGACGTCGCCCACGATGCGCTGGATCTTCCAGGGCGTGAGCCTTTCGCCGTTCACCTTCTCCCTGATGAAGTCCAGGCTCTCGGGGCGCCTGGCGGGCTCCACCGTTATGGCGTCCCCCGCCTTCAGCTCCAGTCGCTTGGTTACCTCCCTGTATACGCCCAGTTCGCCTGTCTTGCCGTTTGAGCTGATGTTCAGGATGCATATCGCGTGCTTGTCCTTGTGGCGCAGGAAGACGCGGTCGCTGCTGTTCACGCTGAGGTCGGCCGCGTCCCGCCTGTTCATGACCACCACCAGTGGCCCGCCTGCCTCGATCTCTTGGGGTGAAGCCTTTAGCTGCATTTCCGGCCCTCAGAACATGGACTTATGGACGGGTAAAGCTAAAAACATGGTGGATTCCTAGCTCATCTAAGAGTCATATGCGATACATCGACTTCATAGACAGAGACTACGAGCCCAGGGAGACCGATCTTCTGTGCAGGTTCAGGCTGGAGCCTCTGGACCAGCCCTTCGACGTGATAGCGGGGGGCGTCGCCGCTGAGAGCAGCGTCGGGACCTGGACCGAGCTCAGCACCGAGAAGCCCTACATGGCGGACAAGGCCGCCAAGGTGTACAGGATCGAGGGCGACGTGATAGACATCGCTTACCCGATCGAGCTCTTCGAGCCCGGGAACATGCCCAACGTCCTCAGCAGCGTCGCGGGCAACGTCTTCGGCCTGGAGGACGTCAGGAACCTCCGCCTCAACGACATCACGTTCCCAGAGGAGCTCGTGAAGAGCTTCAAGGGGCCCAGGTACGGGATCAAAGAGGTCCGGGACGTCACACGCATCAAGGGCAGACCCCTAGTCGGCACCATCATAAAGCCCAAGCTGGGCCTCAACACAGAGGACCACGCCCGGGTGGCCTACGAGGCGTGGAGCGGAGGCTGCGACGTGGTGAAGGACGACGAGAACCTGAGCAGCCAGAGGTTCAACCCCTTCGAGGAGCGTGTGGTGCAGACCCTGGAGGCCGGGGACAGGGCCGAGTCCGAGACAGGTGAGAGGAAGGTCTACCTCGTCAACGTGACGGCTGAGCTGGAGGAGATGAAGCGCCGCGCCCAGTACGTGGAGGACCACGGCGGCAGGTACATGATGATCGACATACTGACCACGGGGTGGAGCAGCCTCCAGACCATGCGGGACGCCGGGTACAAGCTCATAATACACGCCCACAGGGCCGGCCACGCCGCCTTCACCAGGAGCCCGGTCCACGGCATCAGCATGGTGGTGCTGGCCCGAGTCGCCCGCCTAATCGGCGTGGACCAGCTCCACGTGGGGACAGCCGTGGGCAAGATGTCCGAGACCGAGGAGGAGGTCAGGGCCAACATCGCGGCGTGCAAGGAGCCCATGCACGGCGTGCGGCCCGTGCTGCCCGTAGCGTCTGGTGGGCTCCACGCGGGCATGGTGCCTGACCTGATGAGGATATTCGGCGTGGACGCTGTGATCCAGGCCGGGGGAGGCATCCACGGTCACCCCGACGGCACCGCGAAGGGGGCCACGGCCATGAGGCAGGCCGTGGACGCCGTGCTGGGCGGATACACCCTGAAGGAGTATTCCAAGGATCATGTGGAGCTTGCCAGGGCTCTAACCAAGTGGAAGGCAGCCTAATATCAACTTTTTTTATTATTCCAGTATCCACGGGTAGTGCCTGTGCACGGCCTCCAGGATACTATGGGGGCTTATGACGCCCTCCTCGGTGATGACGCCGTGGATGTAGTCGCGGCGAGTCACGTCGAAGGCCGGGTTCCTGATTTTTAAGCCCTCTGGCGGCGCGTCCCATATCTCCCCGGTGTCCCTCTCCTCTATGGCCTCATACCTGCCGCGGATGGTCACCGGGTCGAACTTCAGCAGGGTGCTCACCACGTAGAAGGGTATCCTGGCCTCGCTGGCCGCCAACGCAACCTGGCTGGTCCCGATCTTGTTGATGACGTTTCCCTCGCTGGTGATGGCGTCGCTGCCCACCACCACGAAGTCGATTTCCTTCATGAAGTGGCGCGCCGCGGAGTCCACGATCATGGTGGTGTCGATGCCGGCCTCCACGAGTTCCCTCGCAGTGATCCTGCCCTGGTACTTGGGCCTGGTCTCCGTCTGGATGACCCTGAACCTCCTGCCCTGATTGTGAGCCTCCACTAGGGTCCCCGTCACGGCGCTGCTGTGGCAGTGGGTCAGTATGGTGTCGCCGTCTCTGACCCTCCTGGCCCCTATCTCCACTATCCTCGTCTTGCTCTCCTTGAAGAAGCCCTGAATCTCGGCGGAGGCCCTCTCCACGGCCTCCCTGAACTCGTCGCGGTCGGTCCAGTCCCGCGGGACGTGGCTCTGGACGTACTTGAGGCCGTTCCTCAGCATGGGCTCCGTGTCCCTGGCCGACACCAGCTTCCTGACGCCCTCGTCGAGCGCCCTCGCAGCCTCAGCCGGGGTCTCCGCGTCAAGAAGGTCCTGCGCCAGGGCTTTCGCGGCCGAGACGGCGACGTTGGTCGCCCCCTGTATCTCCAGCCGCTTGATTTTCCCGGCTGTCTCCTTTATACTCTTCAAGGGCCTTCACATGATCTGGGCTGCGTACGTTTTAAAAGACTTGGCTGTACTATCTGCACCCCTCAGCATCCCTTAAAAGTTCAGTTATTTTATTCGGTGAAGCCGCCTGTGCGATAACAAACTTCTGCCAAGATTACTCATCCAACCTCTGTGTTTTTGCCTAGTTGATGCATTTTTTGTTGTGTGTATTATTAGGGGAACACGTGATCTCGAATGGGTGCAGAAAAGGTAACCTTTATAAGGGTCCGTCCGCAACAAAACTACAAGACATTATGGGTAAAATACCCATAAGAATGGTTCTTTGCATTGAAAAAGGTGAGAGAATGAATACCAAAAAAGATCAGGTAGAGGAGACAGCCTCC
>DASWLJ010000201.1:0-4163 GCA_036396185.1 Bathyarchaeia archaeon
GACTTCGGCAACGTGAGCCAGGTGATGCCGGCGCTGAGCGCCTACATCAACATCGGGGACGTGGTGCTACACAGCCCCGAAGGGGCAGCCATGACGGCGACGCCGGAGGCCCACGACGCCATGATCAAGGCCGCCAAGGGCCTGGCGTTCACGGCTGTAGACCTCATCACGGTGCCTGAGCTGCTGGATAAAGCGAGGCGTGAGCACAGTAAGCGGCTGGAGGAGCAAGACTAAATCTCCCTCATTCCTCCTTTTTGTGACGACCTTTATTTGAATTATAATTCAGCTAAATGCAACCCAAAAAAAATGTACGTTCTGTACAGCCACTGTAATCTCGACAACATACAAATACTTCAGGATACGGTGACAAGGTAAGCTATCTACGGCCTCTTTGGAAACCGCTACCGTAGTCCCTCTCACTCACGTTATTGCCTGTGTCTACCTCACCCACCATAAGCCCGACCTTCTCGACGGCCCCGTACCTGCCCACGTTAAGGCGAAGCCGCCCCTTGAACGTCCCAGCGTAACCGTTCTCGACCTCAACAACGTCCCCCACGCTGAACCTCCCCACATCCTCGTCCCACAGGGTCAGAAGAACAACACCCGTCTCGTCCCCTACGAGGGCCTCGGCCACCCTGTGAAGCCCCCCGTCGCTACTGCTTGACACCTCCCGGGGCTCCGCCAACTCCACCACCCTTGCCACAAGATTCACCCTCCGGCTGTAGGTGGTGAGATCCCCCACCTTGGACCTCCTCTCCGACATACCTCTCAAAGAGAAAAAGTGGACGAGGGCTTATCAGCTTTCGCTAACACCACAGATCCTACAGGCGAGCCAGGAGTAGACCTTCACGGTGTCGAGGAAGTCCTTGACCTTTACATGGTCGTCCGGGGTGTGAGCGAACCTCTCCTCCCCCGGCCCGAACCCGATCACAGGAATCCCGAGACGTGAGTAGATGCGGCCGTCAGTGGCGAAGGTCCATATCCCCAGCTTGGGCTCACCGTACGCCTCCTTGATGGCCTCCGCGGCCTCACGGACAACGGGGTTCCTGCCCGGGTCGGTGTAGAACCCTGAGAAGCTCCTCTCATTGATCAAGGGCGTTGGCACCACGACGGCCTCTAAGTCCGGGTCACCCCGCCTCATCTCTTCTATGATGCTGTTCAGGTCGCTGTACAGCCTCTCCGCCGGGTAGTCGGGGTGGTTCCTGCAGTCGATCCAGAACCTGCACACATCAGGGACCACGTTGAAGGCCTTCGGCGAAACCTCGATCTGGGTGACCACAAGGCTCACCCGCCCATAAACCGGGTGACCCGGTAGCTGCGGAACCAGATCATTTCTTATCCTCTGGATCAGGTCCACGGCCTTGTAGAGGGCGTTGACGCCTCTCTCAGGTGCGCTGGCGTGGCAGCTCCTGCCCCTCACGACGACGCCGAACTTCATGCTCCCCCTATGGCCGAGGGCCAACTGCATGTTCGTTGCTTCGCCAATGAGAACCACATCAGCGAGGAACTGGCTGTCCACGATGCTTGACATGGTGCCGGCTCCTCCAACCTCCTCCTGGGCCACTGCGGCTACCTTGAAGTCGCCCTTCAGGTCGACGCCCAGGTCTCTGAGGAGTCGTCCTGCCAGAACCATGGCGGCTACGGCTCCCTTCATGTCGGAGGCCGCCCTGCCGTAGACCACGTCTCCGTCCTCGCCGAATACTGAGCCATCCATCACCCTCCCGGAGTAGGGGTCAGGCATCTGACCCACGGGCACGTGGTCTATGTGGCCGTTCAGAAGCAGGCTTCTGCCACCCCCAGACCCCTTGATGGCACCGAGGGCGTTACTAAGGCCGTCTACCGCGGCCGTTGTGTAGCCGTACGCCCTCATTTTGGCGGCCAGTAACTCGGCTACCTTCTTCTCCTCGCCGCTGGGGCTCGGTATGGATATGATCTCGCGTAGAAGCTCTACGCACTGATCTCTGTTCTCGTCCACCCAGTCGGAGACGCGGCCGCGAAGCGCGTCAAGATTCATGCCGAAACCCACCCGCAACGAACATGATGAGAAGATAGGCGCCCAACGTGATAAAAATGGTTCTACTCGGTAACCGTTATGGCTTCAACGGGGCACGCGCCCACGCAACCCATGCAGGCGATGCAATCCTGAGGCGCGGCCACAACTACACTTTCCTTCTTCTCCTCGTAGACACCCATGGGGCACGTGGATACGCACGTCTTACAGTTAATGCACTTATCATAGTCGATCTCTATTTCAGGCATCCTGGTGTCACCTTGTCATGGGCAGATCCCCGGATTTAAGTCTGAGCCTCACATGATCGGGTAGAAATATCTATGGGTGGGCAACATGGAATAGTATCGTGATTGGAGGAGCAGGTTTGAGCAAGATCCATCCATATCTACCGAACAGCGTACCCGAGATCAAGGACAAGATGATGGAGGAGATAGGCATCTCGTCCATCGCTGAGCTCTACTCGGACATCCCTGACGACCTCGTCTATAAGGGAAAACTGAACATCCCAGGGCCTCTAGCCGAGGCCGAGGTAAAGGAGCACGTCGCAGGGCTCCTGGAGATGAATGCGACCCTCATGTGCCCACCTTTCATGGGCGGAGGCGTCTGGCCCCACTACGTGCCCAGCGTCGTGGACGAGGTGGTCCACAGAGCCGAGTTCCTGACCAGCTACACCCCGTATCAGCCCGAGATCAGTCAGGGTATCCTTCAGAGCATCTTCGAGTACCAGAGCCACATCTGTGAACTCGTAGGCATGGACGTCGCCAACAGCAGCCTCTACGACTGGAGCACAGCCATAGGGGAGGCGGCCCTCATGTCCAGCAGGGCCAACAGGAAGACAAAGGTACTCGTCCCCGACCTCATGAGCCCATACAGGCTCTCTGTGTTGAAGACCTACACGGAGCCAGCCGGGATAGCGATCGAGAAGGTTGACCACGACGAGGAGACGGGCCTCATGGATCTGGAGGACCTGAAGGAGAAGGTGGACGGCGACACGACCGCTGTGTATGTCGAGAACCCTTCCTACCTTGGCTTCGTCGAGGAGAACGCCGAGGCCGTCGGTGAGATCGCCCACGAGAAGGACGCGTCCTTCGTTGTAGGCGTAGACCCGACGAGCCTAGGGATAATCAAGGCACCCGGAGACTACGGAGCTGACATCGTGTGCGGGGAGGGCCAGCCTCTCGGCAACCACATGAACTACGGCGGCCCCCTCCTCGGCATATTCGCGTGCAGGCACGACAACAAGTACATACGCCAGATGCCTGGAAGGATCATAGGGATCACGGAGACCCTTAAGGACCAGCGTCGAGCCTTCGTAATGACCCTTCAGACCCGTGAGCAGCACATCAGGCGCGAGAAAGCCACCAGCAACATATGCAGTAACGAGGCTCTATGCGCGGTCGCCGCCGGCGTCTACCTGAGCCTCCTGGGTCCCAAGGGCATGAAGGAGCTTGGTGAAACCATCCTAAGCAGAGCCAGGTACGCTCAGCGTAAGATAGGTGAACTGTCAGGGGTTAAGGCGCCCATCTTCAGCAGCTACCACTTCAAGGAGTTCACAGTGAACTTCCAGCATGAGACACTGAAGGAGATCAACAAGGCGCTCGACGCCAAGCACATACAGGCCGGCATACCCCTTAAGGGCCAGTTCCCCGAGTTCGGTGAGACAAGCCTGTTCTGCGTCACAGAGGTTCACAGTAAGAAGAACATCGATGCACTGGTATCTACTCTGAAGGAGGTGCTGGAGTGATGGTCGTGAAGTTCAGGCAGGCTGACTGGGTGGAGCCCCTCATCTTCGAGCTGAGTAACGAGGGCCGCGTGGGTTACCAGTTGCCCCCACTTGAGCCGGAGATCAACGGCTCAGAGGACCCGCTGGACATGGTCCCGGAGGCCCTTCTGCGTAATCAGGCTCCCGGGTTACCCGAGGTGAGCGAGATCCAGGTGCTCCGCCACTACATACACCTCAGTCAGATGAACTACGGGGTGAACAGCGGCAAGATATACCCGCTGGGCAGCTGCACAATGAAGTACAACCCCGTGATCAATGAGGTTCTGGCGGCTCACCCCAAGATACTTGACGTCCACCCCATGCAGAGTGAGGAGTCCACACAGGGAATCCTGAAGATACTCTACAACCTGAAGCAGTACTTCCTCAACA
>DASWLJ010000202.1:0-6732 GCA_036396185.1 Bathyarchaeia archaeon
CATCGTCAGGCCGGTGGCCGAGGAGATCGTCAAGACCGCATACACCATGGAGGGAGTCGAGGACCAGTACAACCCCGACGACCTACCCTTCTACAGCGGCCAGCAGTACGCCTACATAGGCGGATACGTCGGCGTCATGCAGCGCGTCAGGCCAGGCAGCGTCATCATGACGGGCAGCCACGCCAGCGAAGCCATGAACATCGCCGAGACCAGCAACGCCGTAGGCGCCATAACCATCACGTCGGGCAGCTACATAAGCAACGTGGCCGCCCTAGCATGCGCGTCCGACTACATACTCATCGGTGAGGAGGCACCCGCAGCGGGCGCCTACCTCTCAGACGACCCGTCCCAGAGGGCCAGCATCAGGGTGCAGGACCTCTTCAAGTGGCTAGCGATAGCCATAATGATACTGGGGATAGCCGCCAGGAGCCTCGGCAACGACCTGATGCTCCGGCTGCTATCCACGTAGGAGGCGAAAAAAATTGGCAGAGATACTAAAGAATAGACAGCTCCAGATAATCGTCATGATGCTCAGCTTCCTGTTCGTGTTCCTACCCTACTTCCTCAACGTGCCCCAGCTCAACACGGCCTCAACCAAGCTCATCACCATAACCAGCATAGTCACCGCCTTCACCATCGCCCTCGCCGTCATAGCCCAGTTCAGGCGCGGCATGAACATCATCAACAGGCGCAGCCGCGGCTGGTACTTCAAGGCCTACATGCTCTTGACCTTGGTGCTCATGGTCGGCTTCAGCCTCATAAGTAGGGAGACTGGGCCCTACCACTGGGTAATGTTCGCGGTGGTCAACCCGCTTAGCTCGGTCAACTACGGCATACTGGCCTTCTACATGGCATCCACGGCCGCGCGCGCCTTCAGGGCCCGCAACACAAAGGCCCTTATGCTGCTCATCAGCGGCTTCATAGTGCTCATCTACCAGGCGCCCCTCACAGGCGCATACTTCGGGGGCTTCGAGCCCATCGCCCTCTACCTGGGCAGCACCTTCGCCATGGCCGCCGGCAGGATGTTCCTAATCAGCGTCACCGTGGGCGCCATAGTCTTCGGCGTCAGGGTGATACTGGGCAACGAGCCGAGCGTCCTCGGCATAAGCAAGGAGGAAAAGTGATGGCCAAAGACAGCGGCGGAATACTCAGGTGGATGGCGGAGTACGACAGGCGCTACGTGTACCTGGCCCTCTTCCTAGTCATGGTGGGGCCCCTACTGCGCCCCATAGGCATGCCCATCAGCGTCAGCCCGGACACCAGGCAGTACTACCAGGTGCTGCAGACGGTGCAGCCCGGAGACAAGGTCTTCTTCACCCTGAACACGGAGTTCAGCGGCTACAACGAGATCCAGAGCGGCATCATAGCGACGATGCGCGTACTCGTTGAGAAGCACGCCAGGGTGTGCTTCGGGGTCGCCCACGTGGAGGCCACCGTCATACCTGACCTCATCGTCAAGGCCGTCCAAGCCGAGATGACGGCCAACGACTACCAGTACGGCAGGGACTACGTCATCCTCGGATACATATTCCCTAACGAGGCCGCGGTGGCCGCGGGCGCCCAGGACTTCCACGGCGTCGTCACCCAGGACTGGCTCGGCCGGCCCATAGCCGGCACCTTCCTGGACGAGATCGACGACTGGGAGGACTGGGACATGATAGCCGACTTCACAACAGGCATAGCAACAAGCTACCTTGTGAACCACTACGCCCTCAGGGGGACACCCATGATAATGAACTGCATAGGAGTCATGATCGCCTCCGAGAAGCCCTACCTGGACTCGGGCATCCTACTGGCCCTCCTCCAGAGCATGAGGGGGGGCGCCGAGCTGGAGTTCCTCATAGGGCACCCCGGACCGGGCCTCACGGCCATGGACGGCTTCTCATTCGGACACTACATGCTGATAATCTTCATACTCGTCGGCAACGTTGGCTACTTCGGCTACACGAGGCAGCAGCAGATGAAGGTTGACAAGGAGGCAAAATAAATGGTTGACTTCATAGAGATATCTGTCGTGGCGGTGGGCACCTTCCTGGCCATGAGCATGTTCACCACGCTCTACGGGAAGAGCAGCCCGCTCTACGCCCTGGCTGAGGAGAGCTACATCGGCTTCGCCACCGGCCTCACCATAATCTGGAACATAGACTACATCTGGAAGACGGGCATCGTCAACATAATGGCGGGGGACTGGGTCCTCCTGTTCAGCATCCTGCTAGGCGCAATGATGCTGCTGAGGGTCCACCCCAAGTACAGCTACGTGGCCAGGCTCCCAATAGCCATAGTGCTGGGCGCCCAGTTCGGCCTAAGCCTACGCACCATAATCTTCACAGGATTCATACAGCAGATATCCGCGACCATCGTGCCCCTCTTCACAGGCGGCACACAGACGCTCCTATACAACTGGACCATCGTCATATGCGTCATCTTCATGCTCACCTTCTTCTTCTACACCATAGAGATGGAGGGGGCCCTGGGGATGAGCGCCAAGTTCGGCGAGTACCTACTCTACATAGCCTTCGGAACCGTCTTCGCGCAGACCTTCATGGGCAGGCTCGGCCTGGTCATCGGATTCCTGCAGAGCTACACCATACCCGACTGGAAGACTCCGTACCTTCTGGGCAGCATGGTCCTCGTCCTCGCCCTGGTCATGTACATGGACAAGGCGGGGCTCCTGGAGAAGCTGACACCAGAAGAGTAATACCTACCCTTTTATTTTATTATACTTCTATGACCGTCGAGTGGCAACACTGGCAGGACCTGCCCCCCGAGAAGGAGGCGGAGATCATCGACAAGCTAGCCAACGCCTTCGTCAAGCGGGGCCTGGGTCTCATGGGCAGGATGCTGCTGGAGAGCGGCGGCCCCCTCACAAGCATGTTCGCCGAGTTCTACATGGGCATATACGGGCCCTTCTTCGACTTCCTGGAGGTGGACCAGTACGTGGCGCTCCTCAGGAACAAGAGGAACCTGAAGAAGCTGGTCAAGCGCATCGAGGAGCTGGAGCAGGAGAAGGAGCGGGCCGAGAAGGAGAGGAAGGTAAAGAAGGGTCCCAAGGAAAGCGAGGACCCTGAGCCCGGTGAGAAATCTTCCTAGGCCCAGCCCTCGAAGAACCTATCTATGCGCTCCTTAAACCACAGGGCAACCCATATGATGACGGGTTGAGCGGCGAACTTCAACTCGTAGTAGAAGTAGTCCCCATTGATCGCGCCGATTGAGCCGAAGACGAGGGAGTTGAAGCAGCCCACACCCAGGCCGGCGACGAGGCTTCCTGTTAGAGTCTCGCCCCCAAGTATACTAGCCAGCGCCATAGCCGCCAAATATCCGTACCCCATGGTAGGCTGGCCCTGATGATAAATGGAGTAGAGAGAGCCGAGCGACGCGGCTAGCCCGTGCGCAATGAACCACGAGGCGGCCCTAACCTTACCCGGGTCGAAGCCGCAGACCTGCAGCAACGATGGGTCCTCCGTGAAGGCCCTCCAGATTACGCCCGCCTTCGTCCTGAGAACGCACACCGTTGAGGCGGCCACGAGTATACCAAATAGAGCCGTAACCCAGACCGCACCGTTCACACCGTATAGAGTGAAGTCGTGATCCCTGAGGGAGAAGCCCATTGTGTACATGGAATACTGCTCCATCAGCCAGTAGGCTAGGATGCCCACACCGGACGTTGCGAGGATTCCCAACCCGAGGCCCCCCAGCGTCATGTAGACCGGCCCTGCGTTGACCGCGCGGAGCCTCCTGTAAACAAGGACATGGCAGGCGAGGCCCAGTGCGCCGCCCAGGATAAAACCAGCCGGGACCCCAAGGTACGGCGAGGCGCGCCACAACTCCGAGATGATGAACGACGTGTATGCGCCTATGGGCATGAAGTTGATCAGCCATAGGTGAGGGAATCCCTCCGACCTGAGGATCATCGTGTAGCTTAAACCTAGGAGGGCTATGGTGAAGGCGTTCACCGCGGCATCGGCTAGGGCGAGCTCCACGGCTCACTAAAGGCTCAGCTGAATATATAACTCGGGCGCCCCGGCCGAGGCTACCCTTCCTTGGGCCCCTCAGTCGTCTCGTCCTTTGGCTGAGACATCCTGGCCTTCAGGTCCCTCTTCACCTTGAACGACCAGAGGCCCAGGCCCAGCACCAGCAGGTTGAGGAAGGTGAAGGACGGCAGGTCCACGGTGATCATGTTGGTGAGGTAGAAGAGGTCGGCTACGACGACGATGACGGTGAACACGTTGGCGGCCAGGAGCAGGCGCTGGGTCAGCCGGGGCAGGGGCTTCGTCAAGGCTCTCCTCAACCCTTGTGGGGCTTGGAGAGGAGCTCGTCTGCGTCAGCCGCCTTTATGGCCTCCACAAGCTTCACGACCTCATCTGTGAAGGGCTTCATGATCTCTTCCCCGGTCTTCCTGGTGGCTGTGGTGGATGTGATCTTCTTGCCTGCTCCGCCTAGGACGCCTGTGGGGGTCAGGTCTACGGTGTCCCAGGGGAACTGCATGGGGCCCAGGCCGCCGATGCCCGTCATGGGCAGGGTCCCCAGGTGGGTGTTCTGGGTCTGGTCGACGGCGCGGTCCATCTTCACAAGGTGGCCGTGGTAGAGCAGGTTCATGCTGGTCTCCTTGGAGCCGGCGTGGCCGTCTACGCCGGGGGGGAACGTCATGAGGACAGCGGCGAAGACGTCGTAGTCACGGCGCAGCGCCCCGGCCACCTCCACGAGGGCCGCCGTGTTTCCGCCGTGGCCGTTGAAGAACAGTATCTTTCTGGGGCCGTGGCTGGATGCGGCCAGGGCCACGGATAGCATGTAGTCCCTGAAGACGTCCGGCGGAACCCACAGGGTGCCCGGGAACTGCCTGTGGTGCTCGCTGATGCCCACGGGCACGACGGGCAGGACGGGTACGCCGGTCCTGTCGCCCACGGCCTTGCTGAAGGCTGCGGCTATCAGATGATCTGTGCCCAGGGGGTTGTGCGGCCCATGCTGCTCGGTGCTCCCAACCGGCAGTATCACCGTGTCGCACTCCCTGAACAGCTTCTCGGCGTCCGTCCAGCTCACCTCGGCTAATTGAACCATTTTGTCACCTGAAATAGTGTTGTGGGTCTAGGGTTATAAGATGACTGCGGGGCCGACTGATGCTTTAGAGCGGCTCCTGTGGAGTGCTTTGGGCTGCGCAGGGAGGACAACCTGAGGCAGGTGGGTACGGCCTAGATCCTTAAGCGAAAAAGACATACGATAAACAGTAGGTGGGTGCGGTTGCATCACAATCGGTCAAGGCTATGCTTGCCTTTTTCTTCTCCTTCCCATTACTCCCTCAGGGAATATGTTTAACACTATTAATAGAAACACAATAGGGATTAGAGGCTCCCACATATCAAATGTCAATCCAAAAATTTGGTAGAGCAGGTTTTTGATCACGATCTGCGAGATATATACTAGTATTGGTCCTATTATTGCCCCATAAATATTGAGCCCACCCAAGACGACGCCGCTCATCACCTGAATTATCATACCATCTAATCCAGAAACATCGACGTATCCATGCACTGTGTACATGCTTCCAACAAGGGCCGTCAATGCGCCAGCAATGAACCAGCTGGTGATGTGCGCCCGGTTTGTGTTTATTCCTAACACTGCTGCGAGTTCTTCGTTTTCCGCAGTAGCTCTCAAAGATAATCCTAGTTTAGTTTTTGATAGGAAATATGGAAAGCCGATAATCGAAGCCAGACAAGTGAGAGTGCTAAACCACGATATGCCAGATACGCCATATATTTCGTAATCGTACCAATTCAACGCGAATCCCCATGCAGGGACATTTGCATAATACCGGGTCCAGTAATTGAAAATAGCGACTAGAGACGGAAACATCCATGCGATAATTAGAAAAACAAATGTTAGCCGAATCTCTTGGTCTTTACCTTGTCGTCTGATTGGCTTCACGATACTAAGGTAAAGAATGACACCCATTATTCCACCGATGACCGCCGAGAGGGGGAATGTGTGGTATGGATTGAATAAGAAGAATCGAGTTAATATGAAACTGATTATCGCACCTATCGCAGCGTGACTCGTGTGAGCAAAGTTGGGAAACCCTTCCATCATGTATGTTAAAACGAAGCCTATACTCATTAGTACGAGCAGGGATAAGCCTCCTGAAATGTAAATCAGACCAAGATAATTGATATCAGTCAATTTTTCTGTTTATTTTAGGAAGAATGCTGAAAATAAGGTTTTTTATCAAAAAAACTTGACTAGAATAGTTTTAATCACGTGGTTTCGGGTCAAAATTTCTTAACAGAGCGTGTTTTTGACTTTTTGTTAATGTCATTTATTAAAAACACTTATCAAATGAGCCTTTAATGGTTTAAACAGATCAGATATGAAGCAATCAGATGATGAAACCTATTCTACTATGTTTAATGCGTTGCGCCATAATGTGAGGCGTAAGATACTTGTGAGGTTATCTAAAGAGAAATTGTCTTTTACAGGATTGTTGGAGGAACTTGGGATATCCAGTTCTCATCTTACCTATCATCTCGATTGTTTGGGAGAGTTGATCTCGAAAGAAGACTCAAAGTATAGGCTCGCACCATTCGGTGAAGCCGCTATAAAAACCATGTCGAATGTTGAGAAGTTACGGCCTTCTCACAGCAGAGTTAGCTTTAACTATATTTTTAAAGTCTTCCAGATCACCGCGTTAATTTTGATATTTGTTTTATCCAGTCAAAATATAACACTAGCTGAAAATCTACA
>DASWLJ010000203.1:0-3034 GCA_036396185.1 Bathyarchaeia archaeon
TGGACAAAGTCATGGAGCTCTCAGACGGCAGCGGCGCCGATGTCGCCTTTGTTGCAGTGGGAGCCCCACAGGCAGTGAAGCAGGCGACGGAGATCGTCAGGAAGAGGGGGCGCATCACCGTGGTGGGCATCTTCGGCAAGGAGGTACCCGTGGACTTGACGTGGCTGGTACGGCGCGAACTCTCCATAGTGGGAGCATACGACGCCAAGCCCGACAACTTCACCCAGAGCATCGACCTCATAACGGCGGGACAGGTGAACGTAAGGGACATCCTGACCCACAGGTTCAGCCTAGAAGAGGCCGAGGAGGCGTTCAGGGTGGCCCTTGACAGGTCCGGCGGCAAGGTGGAGTTCATACCCTAGGAGCCTGATTGGTTGACCCTCAGGGATAACTGGCTCAGCTTCCTAGGCAAGCTGCCGAGCCTATTCTTCGGCCTGTTCCTGTTCGCGCTGGGCGCCGTGATGAACCTCTACTCGAACCTAGGCATGAGCCCCTGGGGCGTGCTTCAGGTGGGCATAACCTACAAGGTTCCCCTGACCCTGGGCCAGGTGTCCCAGGCCGTGGGCCTCGTCGTGCTCGTCATCGGGTGGCTGCTGGGCTTCGCGCCCGGCTTCGCCACGTTCATGAACATGTACTTCATCGGCCTCTTCATAGACCTCATAATGGAGTGGGGGATAGTCCCCATGTACGACGGCCTGCCGGGGGAGCTGGCCCTCCTCCTCGGGGGCATCATAGTGCTGGGAGCCGGAAGCTACTTCTACATGAACCCAAAGCTGGGGGCAGGGCCCAGGGATGGCCTTATGCTGGGCTTCGTCCAGAAGCTGGACAGGCCAGTCTCCCACGTCAGGGGAGCCATAGAGGTCACTGTCCTGGTGCTGGGATACATCCTCGGCGGCCCCGTGGGCATAGGCACCGTGATCACCGCCCTAACCGTTGGCTACAGCGTCCAGCTGTTCTTCAAACTGGGCCGGTACGACAGGAAGTCTAGTCACATGGACCTCGTCGAGCTCATCAGGCTCCTCACCAGGGATTGAAAACATATAACGCCGTGACCGCCATATTCCCACGATCCAGTTTGCCTAAGACACCTGGCCTCAAATGGAAGATCAGGGCGGCCGAGGAGAAGGACATCCCGGTGGTCATGGACCTCTGCAGCCAGCTCAGCGTATACGAGAAGCTAGAGTTCAAGGGAACCCCTCAGCTCTACAAGAAGTACGGGTTCAGCGAGGACAAGATATTCGACTGCCTCCTCGCGGAGAACAAGGGCAAGGCTGGACCCCCGTACCTGGGGATCGCCCTCTACTACTACACCTTCAGCACGTTCGAGAGCAAGCCAACACTCTGGCTTGAGGACCTATACGTCCCCGAGGAGTACAGGGGCGGCGGCGTAGGGACGGCCCTGCTGAAGCGCCTCTGCCAGATAGCCGTGGAGAGGGACTGCGGCCGCGTCGAGTGGACGGTCCTGGACTGGAACGAGCCTAGTAGGCAGTTCTACTACAGCCTGGGGGCCGTCTCAATGGACGAGTGGACCACCTTCAGGATGAGACCCGAGGCTTTCAAGAGGCTGGCCGAGGCATGAGCCAGAAAAACAGACTTCTTTCTTACCTGAGATAAATTATATAGTCCAAGGACAACATCATCTCCGGTTTAAAACATGGCGAAAAAGGTTACCTCGCCTGAAGATTTCTTTGGACACCAGCTCGGAGCCGACAAGAAGATCGCCCGATGGGACAGGATCGTGGAGTACTTCCACAGGCTCCAGAAGGAGTCCAAGAAGATCAAGGTCATGGACATGGGGCCCTCCACCGAGGGTCACCCGTTCCTCGCTGTGTTGATCACGAGCGAGGAGAACATGAAGAACCTGGAGAAGATACAGGACATAAACATCACCTTGACTGACCCGGGGGAGCTGACCGAGGAGGAGGCCAAGCCTCTGGTTAGTGAGGGCAAGGCCGTGGTCATACAGTCGATGAGCCTCCACGCCTCGGAGATCGGGGGCACCCAGATGGCACCCGAGCTCGCCTACGACCTCCTGACGAGGGACGACGAGGAGACTAAGCGCATCCTTGACAACGTCGTAAGCATCATGGTGCCCAGCTTCAACCCGGACGGCCAGATCATGGTCACCGACTGGTACAACAAGACCCTGGGCACGGAGTACGAGGGCGTAGGCACCCCCTTCCTGTACCACAAGTACACTGGCCACGACAACAACCGGGACGCCTTCGCCACCAACATCGTGGAGAGCCAGTACATGGCCCAGCTCATGTTCCACGAGTGGTCGCCCCAGGCATTCCAGGACCACCACCACATGGGCAGCTACGGAGCACGCCTATACGTGGCGCCCTACAGCGACCCCATCCACCCCCACGGCGACCCCCTGGTCTGGCGCGAGCTTGCCTGGTACGGGGCCCACATGGCGTATAAGCTGGAGCAGGAGGGAAAGAGCGGCATCGTGAACGCCGCCATATTCAGCGGCTGGGCCCACCTGGGCTTCCACTGGATAGGCATCTACCAAAACATCCCCTCCATGCTCACAGAGTCGGCGTCCGCCAAGCTGGCAACGCCCCTCTTCATCCACCCCGAGCAGCTGAAGGAGGAGACCAAGATGAGCAGCCTGGTGGGAACCAGGATGCTGCCTCACTACAAGCCCACCACAAACTTCCCTAACCCGTGGCCCGGCGGCTGGTGGAGGCTCCGCGACATCGTGGAGCAGCAGAAGATAGCCTCCTGGGCGATCCTGGACCACATGGCCCGCAACAAGGAGACCGTGCTCTGGAACGCGTACCAGAAGGCGGTGAGGCAGACGGAGAGGGGAGCCGAGGACCCAGTCACGGCCTACGTGATACCCCTCTCACAGCACGACCCACGCACAATGGAGCTCATGGTGGAGAAGCTGCTGGTCCAGAACCTGGAGATATACAGGGCCAAGAGCCCGTTCACGGGCGACGGCGTAGTCTACGAGGAGGGCAGCTATGTGATCCCCCTAGCCCAGCCCAAGATGGGGCTTATAAAGACCCTCCTCAGCCGCACG
>DASWLJ010000204.1:0-8172 GCA_036396185.1 Bathyarchaeia archaeon
CGTGCACGCGCAGACAAAGATGAGAATGGTGCTCCCGCCGGGATTTGAACCCGGGATCTCGGACTCGAGAGGCCCATATCCTTGACCGGACTAGACGACGGGAGCACGCGCACATACAAAGAGCACCACAAATAAAAATATTGATGCTCACAACAAGAGCCGACTCACCTAAGATAAGCCCCGATCAACCTAATGATCTTCCTCGGGCTCCGCGCCACCAGCCCAGCCACCGTCCCCGCCACGTTGATCCCGTAGGCCAGGGACAACACGTCGTCGTTGGTGATGACCCCCGAGAGCGTGTTCAGATCCTCATCCGTGAACCTGTCCAACATCTCCAACACGCGACAACTGTCCCTGATACGCTTACCCCAGTACACATCGAACTCCCTCCGGTACACCGAGAGCCTCCCCTCGGAGACATCGCCCTCCTCCACGGCCTCGGCCGCGACCCTGCCAGCCATCTTACCGGCCTCGATGCCCGAGTGTATCCCCGCCCCGGTCATAGGCATTAGCTGCCCAGCGGCGTCACCCACCAGCATCAGCCCGTCCGCCACGATCCTGTCCAAGGTACCCGACACGGGGCAGATGCCACCGTTCCTCAGCAGGACCTCGGCGCCCCTGAACCTGGGATCCCCAGCCACGAAGTCCTTCAGGTACTCAATCGCCGGCCTCGTGTGGGTCCTCCTGACCCCTATCCCGACGTTGGCGACCATCCTGCTCTTTGGGAACACCCAAGCGTAGCCGCCCGGCGCATACTTCGCACCCATATAGAACTCGTCGACGCTGGGGTCCTCAAGGTTTAAGCCACCCAACCGGTACTGGGCGCACGTCACGTAGTCCCTGAAGTACCTCTCAAGCCCCGCGGACCGCCTGACGACACTCGAATGCCCGTCAGCGCCTATGACCACCTTAGCCATGAACTCCACGGGCTCCCCGCAGCTGACAGCCTTAACGCCCACCACCCTGCCGCCGTCCTTGATCACCCCCGTGGCCCTCGTCCGCGTCATCATCCTGGCCCCCGCCTTCTCCGAGTTATCGGCCAGAGCCTTGTCGAAGGCCACACGGTTCAGGGTGTACCCGGTCCAGTTGTCGCTCGTCAACTCGATGAAATTGCCATTGGGTACGACGACCCTGGCCTTGGATATCCTCTGGGAGACGTAGGGCTCCAAGGGCTCCAGGCCCCCGTCCAGGATGCCGCCTGCGCTCAGACCCTCGGCGCAGTGCACAGGGGTCCCCGAGACGAGGTGCTCCTCGATGATGATGACGTCCGCGCCGCCCTCAGCCGCGGCGCGTGCGGCCATGCTCCCGGCGGGGCCCGCGCCTACGACCAGCACGTCGCATTGAAATGACTGCATATTAAGCCGATAAGGGTCGGTGGAAGGAGAAATATGTTTCCCCGTGGCGCACCGGCGAGTTTCCGGAGAGTCGTCCGATTGGACGGGCAACCTACCGTTCGAGGACCTTCTTGGCCGCGATCTCGACGTCCCTGGCCTTCACGGTCTTGCGCCCAGCGTGCCTGGCGTAGTCTATGGCCTCCCTGGCCACCTTGACGCCTATCTCCTCAAGGGCCACGCCAAGAGCGACGGCGCTCTCCTCACTCACCCTGTCGGCGCCGGCCCTCTTGATGAGCTTGTGCATGGGCGCCACCTTAATCTCCTCAGACATCACGTTCCCTTCTATTTCCTCTTTTCCTTTTGATAAATATTTAATACTTCCGCACCTTTCGCCGAAGAAGGCTCAATTAATGCTTTTTTTATTCATTAAAACTCTATAAGCTGAGAGCCGGGAACCCGGAGAAAAAAGGTACGCCGGCGACGACATAAGGCGTGCCTCTGAACAGTAACATCAAACTTAACTTAACATGGCCCCCGAGCACATTGAATGAATAGAAGCGGCCGACCAGACTGCAGGGTCCTCGTCTACGCGTCCATCCTGGTCTACGTCGTGGTATTAACGGGCTACACTCTGGCGAAGCACGCAGCGTTCAAGACCTACGCGTGGGACCTCGGCATATTCGGCCAGTCCTTCTGGACCACCGTGAACGTGGGGGGCGTCTTCAGGAACAACTGCGAGCTGCACCTCGTGGAGTCGGGTAGCTTCTTCGGGGTCCACTTCAGCCCCATCCTGTTCCTAATACTTCCCTTGTACGTCCTCAGGCAGGACGTGACGACTCTCCTAGCGGTCCAGTCGCTGGCCCTCGGCCTATCCGCGTACCCCGTCTACCTCATGGGGCGCGAGTGCGTGGGGGAGAGGACGGGGGCCGTCATCGCAGCAACCTACCTACTGAACCCGGGCCTCCACGGAGTCAACTGCTACGACTTCCACGTCCAGGCCTTGCTGCCCCTCACCCTGAACTATATGATCCTGTACACAAGGAGAGGCCAGTGGGCTAAAGCTACGGCGGCGGCAACCCTTAGCCTCTCCGTCATGGAGCAGGTGACAAACATCGTCATCGTCTTCGCCTTGGCCACCATAGCGTCCCGCCTGACGGGCTCCAAGCCAGTCAAACCGAGAGCAGAGCACATAAAGGCCCTCGCGTTCGCGGCGACACTGATCCTACTATCGTTGACGTGGGGGGCATTGTCGGCACACGTGATCCACTTATACAACCCCGTCGTCTCGGACTACCTCAAGGCCGGGAGACACTTCACGGTCCTGGGGGCAGGTGAGCCCTCAGAGGTTCCCACCCAGGCCATCACCCAGCCGCGAAGAGCGGTGGAGGCGCTGACCTACGACGCAGAGAAGAAGGCGGCGTACCTGCTCGCCATCCTGAGCCCGAGCCTCTTCACGTCCCTGGCCGAGCCGCTCACACTCGCGCCGGCCGCCGCGTGGCTGGCCGTGTCGCTGCTGTCCAACTACCCCCCCTACTACACCCTGGGCTTCCAGTACTTGGCCTACGTGACCCCGTTCACACAGGCAGCCGCGACCATCGCCCTAATGAGGCTGAGGCGGGCACCAAGGAGGCAGATGGCCGCGGCCCTGGCCGCCGCAGCCGTGGCCTCAACCCTAGCCCTGAGCCCCCTGAGCCCCATGACGGACGGCTTCGACATCAGCCCCGCCTACAGGAAGCCGGCTGCGAGCCAAGGGACGCGGCTACTGGCTGAGGTGCTCGGCACGATACCTGGCGACGCCTCCATACTGACACAGGACAACATCTTCCCCCACGTGTGCGGAAGAGCGGACGCCTACGTGATACCCCCCGACACCGGGCCGGGCTCCGGCGCGGCGTACATGGCCCGCCAGCAGGTGGCCGAGGTCCACGCCGAGTACGTGCTCGTGGACCTGGAGACGGACCCACTGGGCACAGCGCGCGAGGCGGCCCAGGCCGCGGAGGACACGGGCCTGTACAGGCTGATCACGTCGGAGGGAGGGCTCAGACTTTACAGGATTGAGACCAGAGGGATAGCTCCCTGACCAACGGCAGGCGGATGAGATGAGGCCATGCAGCCCCGCTTCATTACATTTAAGCGGTGGCCGGACTCATCTGTTGGGGAGGGTGCGCGTTGGGTGGGAGCCTGAGCCTCAGAGGCGTGTCCAAGGACTTTAAAGGGTTCAAGCTGCACGGGGTCAACCTCGAGCTGGACCCCGGGGAGTACTTCGTGCTCGTGGGACCCACCGGCAGCGGCAAGACTCTCCTACTGGAGACCATCAACGGGTTTCACCAGGTGGACAGCGGAGCCATCCTGTTCAACGGCGAGGACATCACCGCCCTCCCGCCAATGAAGAGAAGCGTGGGCTACGTGCCCCAGACGCCCAACCTGAACCCGGAGCAGTCGCTCCGCCAGAATCTGGAGTACAGCATCAAGCTGAGGAAGCTCCCCGGCGACTGGAGCAGGGAGATTGGGGGCGTCATAGAGATGATGGGCCTCGCCGCCTACGCGGACAGGCCCACTGTGAACCTGAGCGGCGGAGAGAAGAGGAAGGCCGCCCTGGCGAGGGCCATCATATTGAGGCCCCAGTTGCTGCTCTTGGACGAGCCCCTGAGCAGCCTGGATGTCACAAGCAAGGCGGGCCTCCTGGAGGAGATAGCCATGATCCACAGGTACCTGGGCTGCACCGTCATCCACGTCACCCACGACCAGCAGGAGGCCCTGGGCCTGGCCGACAAGCTGGGGATCATGCGCCGCGGCACCATAGTGGCCACGGGCTCAGTGGAGCAGATCTACGAGGACCCCAGGGACGAGTATGCAGCCAGGTTCCTCGGCTTCCAGAACATCTACGACGCCCAGCTCCAAGAGGCGGGGCGCAGCCTGGCCAAGATGAGCCTGGGCGGCCTCACGCTTAGGGCCGCCAGGGCACCTGCCGGGGGGCAGACCAGGGTCGGCGTCCACAGCGACGACATCGCCGTGAGCAAGAGGACTCCCGTGTCAACCCGCGACAACGTGTTCAGGGGGACCGTGGAGAGCCTGGCCAACGTGGGGCCGAGCGTGACCCTGACCGTCGACGTGGGGGTCAAGGTGGTCATAGACCTCAGCCGCAGAAGGTTCCTGGAGCAGGGCATAAGCCTGGGTGACCCAGTGTGGATACGATTCAGTCCGGAGGCCGTCAAGCAGCTCTCGCCCTAGCCAAGGCCGCCTCGACCCTGTCCAGAGCTTCCTTCAAGACGCTCAGCCCGGTGCAGAACACCATCCTGACGTTTCCTTCACCGCCCGGCCCGAAGTAGCTGAACGCCTCACCGTGGCCGGGCACGACGGCGACCCTCGCCTCCTCCAGCAGGTACGCCGCCATCTCCTCGCTGCTCATCCCATAGGATGATATGTCCGGGAAGAGAGCGTAGGTCCCCTCGGGCCTGTGGACCTCGACGCCGGGCATCTCCCTCAGCCGCCTGTACGCGTAGTCCCGCATCCTCGTGAGGTGCCCGAGGAACCCCTGCACCCAGGGCCAGGCGTCCCGGAGAGCGGCTACGCCTGCCTCGAGGCTGACGGTGTTCACGGGGTAGAAGTAGCCTGGGGCTGCCGACCTGATCCTGTCTAGGAGCTCGGGGCTCCGGGCCACAACGTAGCCAAGCTGCAGGCCGGCCAGCCCGTAGGTCTTGCTGAACCCGTAGAGGTTCACCGTCCTGTCCTCGGCTCCCGGGATGGAGGCCGTGGACAGGTGCCTGCGACCATCGTAGACTATGTCGCTCCATATCTCGTCGCTCATGATGACCATGTCGTGGTCGGCGGCCAGGTCCACCATGGCGCCCAGCTCGGTCCTCGTCAGCACACGGCCCAGAGGGTTGTGGGGGTTGCACACGCAGATCATCCTCGTGCGGGGCGTCACGAGCCCCTTGAGGCCCTCCAGATCGAAGCTCAGGGTCTCCTTGTCCACGGCGCTGTAGACGCGGCGGCCTCCGGCGGAGTCTATACTCCGCCCGAATAGGAAGTCCACGGGGTCGAACAGTATGGCCTCGTCTCCCTGCTCTAGGAACGCGTGGGCCGTTATCATCATGGCCTGGGCTACGCCGGAAACGGCGTGCACCTGCTCGGGGGAGCAGGGGTAACCCTTGTGTTCGCTGACGAACCGCGCCGCGGCTTCCCTGAACTCGGGGCCGCCGCCGTCCACCCCGTAGCTGAACACGCCGTCCTCGGCCACCCTCTTGACGGCCTCCCTTATGGCGGGGGCTGCCCTGAAGTCCGGGTCGGCGGCCGTCAACGGGATGACGTCCTCCGGGAGCTTCGCCCACCTGTTCTGGGCGTACCTTCTGAGGAGGTCGAGGCGGACCTCGTCGCTGAAAGCGTCCATGGATAGATACCGGTATTAACCTATAACGGGTTTACCTTCACCGTGCCTCAGCCCCAGACCAGTAAACCAGAGTACGGGCCACACCTCCTGGCCTCTCTGAGGGACCTGGGCGGGGAGGCGCCGAGGGACGAGGTCCTCGGGCGCACGTACACCCGAATGGAGGGCAGGCTGCACCCGGCCGACCACGCGTTACTGCACCATGGAGCCGTCCCCAGGTGGAGGTACCAGGCCGAGCACATGCTGGACGGGCTGGTGGAGGAAGGGTACGTTGAGGTGGACGGCGCCACCCTGAGGCTGACCCGGAGGGGCCGCGACTACGTTGAACGCCTCGCTGAAGCTTTATAGAAAGCGGCTCCCCTCCACTCCCCATGACTTTTAATGACATCGTTGACCCAGAGCCCAAGACGGCGTTCATGTTGACCAACCACGCCGTCGCGCGGGCCGTCCTGGAGTCGGACGCTAAGGTGACCGCCTTCTACCCTGGGAGCCCCACCAGCGAGATACTGGACAGCCTCATGGAGCTGAGCCGAAGCTACCCGGACCTGGTGATGGAGGTGAGCAGCAACGAGAAGGTGGCCCTGGAGACGGTGGCGGGGGCCAGCATGACCGGCGCCAGGAGCTTCACCAGCATGAAGAGCGTGGGCCTCAACGTGGCGTCCGACGCCTTCTACTGCCTCGGCTACACCGGCGTGAACGCAGGCTGCGTCCTCCTGGTGGCCGACGACCCCCACGCCCACAGCAGCCAGAGCGAGCAGGACGGACGCTACTTCGCTCCCACGGGCCACGTACCCATGCTTGAGCCCAGCACGCCCCAGGAGGCGTACGAGATGACCCGGTACGCCTTCGAGCTCTCTGAGAGGCACAAGGTGCTAGCCATGATCAGGACCACAACGAGGGTGAACCACCAGAGCGCCCCGGTGAAGGTGGGGAAGGTGGAGAGAACACCCTTCAAGAAGCGTAAGTGGAGCGATGTGGCGGCCAAGTACTACACCCTCAGCGACACGGCGCGGCGCCTCAAGGGCGAGGCCCTGGAGAAGCTGAAGAGGATCGAGGACGAGTTCAACGGCAGCCAGTTCAACGTGGTTCATGAGGGCGAAGGAAAGACGGGGATCATCGCCAACGGCGTCAGCTACCTGCACGTCATGGAGGCGCTGGATACACTGGGCGTCAAGGCCCCCGTGCTGAAGCTGGGAACACTCCACCCCATGCCGAGAAAGTTAGTCTCAGAGTTCATCCGGGGCCTGGACCGCGTCGTGGTCGTGGAGGAGCTCATGCCCTTCATAGAGGACCAGGTGGCGGCGCTGGCCAAGGAGGCGAACCCGGGTGTCCAGGTCATCGGCAAGCACTCAGGCCACCTCGGGATGGTGGGCGAGTACAGTGCATCCATCGTGACTGAGGCCCTGGCAGGGGTTATGGGGCTCAGCGCCCCAAGGTACAGCGACATCCTCGAGGAGTCCCAGAAGCTGAAGAGCATCCTGCCCGTGAGGAAGCCCACGTTCTGCCCGGGCTGCCCACACAGGGGCACCATCTGGAGCGTACTCCAGGCCCTGAAGGGCACCAGCTACGTGATGAACAACGACATAGGCTGCTACAGCATGCTCCTACTGGAGCCATACGGGGTGACGGACAGCCTCCTCTGCATGGGGGCCAGCCAGGGGATCAGCAGCGGTATGCAGCACGTCCTGGAGGACAGGGTCGTCAGCTTTCTGGGCGACAGCACCTTCTTCCATGCGGCCCTACCCGGCATAGTGAACGCGATCCACAACAGGCACAACTACACGGTGTTCATACTGGACAACAGCGTCACCGCTATGACGGGCCAGCAGCCCAACCCCGGCAGCGACTGGGGCGCCGCACCCGTGGACAAGCTAGACATAGAGGCCGTGCTACGCGGCATGGGCGCCAAGAACGTCACGGTCATAGACGCCTTCGACCCCAAGCCCAACGTGGACAAGATAAAGGAGGCATTGAGCAAACCGGGGTTCAGCGCCGTGATAAGCAAGGGGCCCTGCGCCCTATACAGCGACAGGCTCAAGCGGCGCGACAGGGTCCCCATAGTCCCCAACAGGGTGAGCGAGGAGGAGTGCAAGACCATCTACGCGTGCGTCCGCGACTTCTACTGCCCCGCCATCCAGGTGGACATGGAGACCAGGCAGACCCGCATCCAGGAGGACCTGTGCAACGGCTGCGACAACTGCGCGAGGCTGTGCCCACGCACAGCCATCCACACCACGGGAGGCGACTAAGAGTGAAGTACAACATACTATTGACGGGCGTTGGCGGCCAGGGGCTGATGCTCCTATCGACAATCATCGGCGAGGCGTGCACCATGAGGGGCGTCAAGGTTGTGGTCCAGGAGCAGCACGGCTTAGCCCAGCGCAGCGGCAGCATAAGTGCCCACGTGAGGCTCGGCGACGCCTACAGCCCCATGGTTCCCATCGGCGAGGC
>DASWLJ010000205.1:0-5987 GCA_036396185.1 Bathyarchaeia archaeon
GAGGTACCTGACAGGGTACCGTGGAGCCTGTGGGGCCACTTCCCCGCGTGCAACTGGCTGGACTACTACAGCTGGGAGCTGGCGACGCGGAGCGGCGAGGAGTCGGCTAGGGCGCACATGGCGCTGCTGCGTGAGCTGGACTACTCGATGGACCTGCTTAAGGTGACGCCGTACTACAGGTTCATGGCGATGAAGTGGGGGAGCGTTTTCGAGTTCAGGGATAATGAGGAGGAGGCGCCCACGGTGAGCACCGTCGTTAAGGAGGCGGCGGACTGGGGTAAGCTGTGGGTGCTGGACCCCCGGAAGGAGCTGCGTGAGTACGTGCGGTGCAACGAGATACTGGCGCGTGACCTACGCAGAGTGCCATTCATCTATACGATCCCGAGTCCCCTCATCCAGGCAATGAACGGAGTCGGCACCCCTGAGAGGGTGATGGAGGACATGAAGAGTAGCCCGGACGAGTTGAAGCAGGGGCTGGAGACCATCACGGAGACGACCATTGACTTCGCCAGGGCCTGCGTGGACGCTGGTGCTTCAGGTATCTTCTTCGGGATCGGTGGCGGCGGCCGCGTCTGGCGTGAGCTGTCTAAGGGGCAGCTGGAGAGGTACGCGCTGGGCTACGATAGGCGGGTGCTGGAGGCCGTTGACTGCCCGATCAAGTTGATGCACATCTGCAGCACGGCGGAGGGGAACCCACAGGACAAGGGTTTGATGGGGGGCGGCTGGTTCAGGAAGTACCCTGTGGACTGCATCAACTGGGACGCCCACGAGTACACGTGGCTGGACGAGGCGAAGAAGCTGTATGGTGACAGGTTCGCCCTGTGCGGAGGCTTGAACAGGGGTTCGACTCTGAGGGCGGGTACGCCTCAGCAGGTTGAGGCAGAGGTGAGGAAGGCTATTGAGGACGCCGGTGAGGGCGGGGGCTTCATGTTGGGGCCGGGGTGTACGGTGTACCAGGATATGCCGCGGGAGAACTATAACGCTGTGGGCAGGGCGGTTATGAGGTACGGGTGGTACAGGAAGTAGCCTCACCCTTTTTTGTTGCAAGCCGCCTGTAATAAGGTGTTTTTTGTTGTGTGTTTGTCCCCCCGGGGGGGTGTAGTCGTCGTCGCCTTGGGCGGGATCACTATTAAAAAGGTGTTTTATTTCGGCTACGAATGGACTGGTTCCGGTGTCGTAGGCGTAACGATGAGCAATTTTACCTGAAGCCGTCTAAAACGGTAAAGGCTACGTGGATTAGCCGCCCTTCTCAGGGGCTTCGCTGTGCACCTTTTTGTTCCCCCGTCTAACCCGACGCCTGTAACCTGTAACACTTGGTTTAGGTCACGGGTTCATGAGTCTTCATTTAGGCTCATCGTTGGTGAGCGTTTTGACAATGGACGAGGTTCCCATAAAAGAGAGACTACAAGCAGCCGACGCATCCATCGAGAGACAGAGAAACATCCAGGCAGCTAACAGGACCCTGACCACCACACTCAACCAGCTGAGTGAAGGCTGCGTGAAGGACGTCCAGGGCCTCATCGCGAAGACTCAGCTCAGAGCATACACCAGCCGCCACAGCGAGACCATGAAGAGCATCGCGGACATACCTGTGAAGTACAGGGCGACTACCGACGGCCTAAGGCAGGAAAAGGAGTTCAGGAGAGGCCTGGTCAAGAGGTCACAGGAGTACGTGGCCACCCTGGGCGTGGACTTGAAGAAGGTCGAGGGCATCCAGAAGGACTACATTAAGAGGTCCGGCGAGGCCCTCAGGCAGCAGCTGGAGCCCAAGGAGGAGGCCCCCTACGTGATACTGGACCCCAAGGAGACGCCCAAGGAGACCCACAACCCCTGGGCCTGGATGTACCCGCCATACGTGGACGAGTGGGGCACCCAGTGGTCGTACGGGACTAGAGGCGGAAGGTGGGTGTCACACTACGAGAACAGGTACACGGGCCAGATAGGCAACCAGAACCAGATGTGGCTCTACGGGTCCGACGACTCGGACTACGGATACACGAACGGTATGAGTGAGGTCTGGGTCTGGTATAGGATGCCGGCGGCTGGCATGGTGGAGGCTTGGCTCTACTTGCAATGCATCGACAGCCGGTACGGCGGGTGCATGGATGACGAGTGGGGCTGGTCAGACATCGATGTGTACCAGCGCAGCAAGCCCTACATGGAAGTGTTTTATCCGGCCGGGGGACGCCGATACGGCACCCTCCTGGACTTCCACATGGGCGAGTGCGATTGCTGCTGGTCGGGCAGAGTAGCCAACGCCTACCCCGGCGACTTCAGGTACTCGCACCTCTTCTCGACGCAAAGCTACGCGGCGAACCAGTGGCTGCTCATCGCCTTCGGGATACATGACTACAACTACTTTTGGACGAACGACATGTCGTGCGACACGTATATGCTGAACAATTGGTTCATGCACCACCTGGCGATAAGATCAACAGGGGCACCTTAGAGAGCGATTAACCCCCTTTTTTATGATTATGACCGAGTAGAACTGGCCTATTTTCTGGTCGGATAATTAACTTTGCCTCATAGTAACAGATAGATAAACGATAAATAATGTCCGTCAACCCTCTCATTTGAGGGCACATGAGCAAGGAGATAGATGACGCCTTCAACTGGATCATCCTGATCCTCACCACGATAAGCGGGTTCCTCATCGATCTGCCTGAGACCGCCGAGGCTAAGAAGGTCGTAGCCAGCGGCTTCATCATCCCGTTGCTGGCACTGTACGCAATCTGGTTCATGGGCTACTTCATCAGGTCTGTGGACGCCAGGCTCGCCCTGAAGACGCTCGGCTGGTTCTACGCCACGTTCGTCTCCATGCTGTTCGTCTTCTTCTTCATGGACGTGTCCTACGGGATGGGCCCGCTGCTGTCAGGCCTGACCCGGCAGGTCGCTATAATCATACCGGTCTTGCTGATCGTGTTCTTCGCCGTCCCCATCCTCTTCTTCAGGTTGTTCGTCCTCCCAATATACCGGGTGGGTCATGAAGACTCAGGCTTCCTGGCCAGCCCCCTGAAACAGGTGCTTCTGTACATATTCGCTGCAGCGACTTTCTTGGGTCTGGCGATGCCCTTACTTGTTGCCGCAGTGAGGCCCCTGTGAAAAGCCTCTAACACGTAAAAAAAGGTTTCAGGGGGGCTACCAGTTGCGCAGCACGTCCAGTATGAGCCGCACGGCGGGCCCCTTGCTCCCCTTGGGGTTGTAGCCCTTGTCGGTCTTCTGCTCCATCAAGCCCGCTATGTCGAAGTGAGCCCACGGGGTGTCCCCGACGAACTTGCTCAGGAACCTGGCCGCCGTTATGGCTCCTCCCGGGCTCCCGCCCGTGTGCTTCCAGTCTGCCACGTCGCTCTTCAGCTGCTCGTCGTATATGTCCCACAGGGGCATCCTCCACACCATCTCTCCGCTTGTGTGGCTCGCCGCCTGTATCCGCTCAGCCACGGCGTCGTCGTTGGCGAAGTAGCCGATGGCGTGTTCGCCCAGGGCCACCTGCATGGCGCCGGTGAGTGTGGCGAAGTCAAACATAGCCTTGGGCTTATAGTTCCTGGCGGCGTAGGCCAGGGCGTCGTTCAGTATCATCCTGCCCTCCGCGTCGGTGCTGATCACCTCCACCGTGATCCCCGCATACGTGTCCACCACGTCGCCCGGGTGGTACGCCTTACCGTCTGGCATGTTGTCCGTAGCAGGCACCAGGCCCACCACGTGCAGAGGCAGCTTCAGCTGTGCCACGGCCTTCATGACGGAGATGACGGCTGCGCCCCCCGTCATGTCGGTCTTCATGAGCTCCATGCCCTCCCTGGCCTTCAGGCTGATTCCCCCCGTGTCGAATGTGATCGCCTTACCTATGAGCGCCACGGTGTCCTTCCCGGGGTCACCGTACTCCATTATGATGAACTTGGGGGGCTCACTAGTGCCCCGCGCCACCGCCAGGAAGCTCTTGAGGCCGACCCTCTCGGCGTCCTCCCTCTCCAGCACCTCAACCTTGACGCCCAGCTCCCGGAGCCCCAGCGCCTCCTCCGCCAGCCTGCCCGGCGTCACGTGGTTGGCCGGCCCCCACGAGAGCCTGCGGCACATGTTCACGGCCTCGCCCAGCACCTGCCCCTGGTGCGCGCCGTTCTCCAGCTCCTCGTCCGAGTAGGGGCTGAGCAGGTGGAGCTCCTTCACCTGCTTGAACTTGTCCAGGCCCTGCGTCTTGTGGTACGGGTCCTTGAAGCTACCCATGATGAAGGACTCCACGGCCGCCTCGGCTGCGTCGTTGGGGCTCAGACCCCCCCGCTGAAGGTGGGTCAAGCTGACGCCCACGGCCTCCACGCCCAGGTCCCTGGCCCTCCTGGCGGCCTCGCCCAGGGTCTCCCTGACCCTCTCGGCCGTGAGCTCCGTCTTCTTACCGAAGCCCACGTACAGGACGCGCTCCGTGTTCACCCTCCCCAGGCTGTACACCAGCGCAGCATCGCCCTTGGCCCCCTTGAAGTCCCCCAGCTCCATGACGCTCTCGGCCAGCCTGGCGAGAGGCCCCGTGAGCATCATCTCGCTGGAGTCGCTCTTGACCTCCTCCGTGAGGCCGATGATTAGAAGGGGTAGCCGCGCCTCCGTGGGCTTCATCTTCTGCAGAACTACTTCCATGGCTGAAGTTTGGTCCGTGGGCGTATATAAAAGAGGGGTGAGGGACCCCAATGTGGACTCGACTTCAGGTTGCCTTTGATAAGCCGACTCTCGCATCCCTCCGAGCTAAAGGCGGCTACAGGATAAGCAACCATCTTATAATAAATGGACAATCCAGCGAAATAACATGCATATGATGCGTAACCGGATGATTCACTGAAGAGATATAATTTTATAACATCACGCCCCCATATGTGGTGAAACCCCGCTCAAGGTGAAACAATGGCATCCGAGGACGAGAAATTTCAGGGCGTGGTGAGCCACGTCGGCCTGGAGAGGGACGAGGCTGAGTTCCTCAACTTCAACCTCACCCTAGGCATCCTGGTCAAGACCGAGAAGCTCACCTACAGCGAGGGGGAGCGACTCATCAAGAAGCTCCAGAAGGAGCTTCTGGGCAAGAACATAGAGCTGGGCGCCGTAGCCGTCCCGTGCCCCGTCTGCGGAAAGACCTTCAACACCGAGACGGGCATGAAGCAGCACCTCAGGAAGCAGCACGAGGGCGAGGAGGAGCAGCCCAAGAAGAGGACGCGGCGGAGCCCCGCCAAGAAGACGCCTAAGAGGAACGGCTCCAAGAAGGCCCAGAAGAAGTAAGAGTGGAGCCTCGGGCGGGATTCGAACCCGCGGCCAACAGCTTACAAGGCTGCCGCTCTACCCCTGAGCTACCAAGGCACGTGCACCCACATAGAGCAGAGAGGTCAAATAAATTTTTGTCTAAGGGAACCATCCATAACATAGGTGACCCGCCTGGGAGACGCTGACAGTTGAGAGCAGCCGGAGGCATAGCGGCCATAATTGTAGTGGTAGCGACCCTGACAGCCCTCGCTCCACCCACGTCGGGCCAAGTGAACACCACCGGGAGCACGGACTTCATGCTTGTAGACCCAACTGGACGCGTCACGGCCAGGTTCTACAACATGGACGCCTACTCAGACTCGAAGACCCAGGAGGCCCTGCAGTCCCTCGGGGCGGGCACCCCCGTCGTATTCTACGGGGAGGGCGCAGAGCTCCTGCTGGAGATCGCCGAGCCCCGGATCACCTTCACCGGCGGAGAAGCCCCCGTCGTCGTCGGCGTGTGGCGCCAGGGCGGAGACGCAGAGGCCCCAGTGAGCATCCTAGTCGTCAGGGACGCCAACTACGACCAGATCAACCTGGAGGCAGCCATCGCGTGGACCGGCGAGCCTCTAGAGGCGCCCACGGGAGCCCAGGGGCAGCTTTACTCGCTGATAGGGGCCGTCACAGAGGTGGATCGGCGCCTGCCCCTCGGAGTACTGACGTCTAGGACAGAGATCGTGCGAGTGGCGGACTCCTCTGCCGAGTACGACTGG
>DASWLJ010000206.1:0-7248 GCA_036396185.1 Bathyarchaeia archaeon
GGTATCCACCTGTCCTTGGTCTCAAGGGTCGGCTTCAACCCGATATTGTCCGCGTCCACGAAGGCGTACCAGAGGCCACCGTAGGCGATGTCGGCCTCCACCTCGCCCACGTCGGGGATGTCGAACTTCATGGTCTTCCAGTAAAAGCTGGGGACCCCCTGCATGTAGATGGCCTTGGCCACGCCGTCCTTCACCTCCACCTTGGTGCGGACGAGGCCGGTCACCGTGTCGAAGGTGATCTCTGTCACGGGCTCCTTCACGTCCACCATCCCCGTGTTCACCAGCGCCGCCGAGCAGCTGTAGGTGCTGTCGCCGCAGGCGCTGAAGTAGCCGTCCGTCCACAGGTAGATGACGCCCACGTCCGCCTCGGGGCTGCAGGGCTCCGTGAGCACCGCGCCCAACATGCCCTCGAAACCCCTGGGCTCCTTTAGCATGGTGCCCAGGAGGCCGTGGTAATGCTCCTTGAAGTAGTCCTGCTTCTCCTGCATGGTCTTGCCCACGAGCTTGGGTACGCCGCCCACCAGTATCCTGGTGGACTCGCCGCTGCAGTGGGTGTCGATGCACGAGACATACCTACCGAACTTCAAACCGTGACACCTTGGTGAAGCTATGTGCGGCACAGCTTATACAATTATCGGGGGCTCGATCCCCAATCCTCAAGGCGTCACCGGGCGGCAACCCATTTTATATAGGCTTTAAGGTGATGCTGGTTAAGGTGTCGATGTGGACCTAAAGATGGTATCAGTCTTCGTTATAGGGCTGCTCGTGGCGGGGGGTGCCTCCGGGTTCGTGTTGATGGGGTACCAGGCCCGCATAGGTCAACTAGAATCTCAGGTGGGTCAGCTTCAAACCGAGAACGAGGCCCTCCAGGCGAGCTATGACCAGAAGGCTGCCGAGTACAGCAACCTGAACTCCATGTACGTTTCGGTCAGCGCTCAGAGGGACTGGCTCCAGAGCGACCTGGACACCAAGGAGGGGTACCTTAAGGAGGTGTCCTCAGACATATCCGAACTCAACGACACCCTGCGAGGCTACAGCCAGACAGAGGATGCATTCCGCAGGGTTCTCTGCAGCGAGGAGCTGGACAAGATCGGTCCCACTGTGACTGAGTTGACGGACCCATCGAAGGACACCTGGTACAACTACCAGAGGATATGGGACCATGTGGACGACAACATAGGTTACGTTTACGATATCGAGTTTCCCATCATCACCACATACCGGTACATCACCGTCGACGGGGCCACGTGCTTCACGGAGTTTGATGTGGAGACTTACGCCAACTATATACAGACCCCGGAGTTCACCCTGACGAACAAGCAGGGGGACTGTGACGACCACGCCATCCTCCTCTACGGGATGATGAGGTACTACCTGAGGCACATACACGGCACGGTGTACAACATCTACCTCGCCTTCATCAGCTACACCGACGGCGAAGCCCACATGGCCGTGTTCATACCCGTCCAGGGGGGCACCATGTGCATATTGGACCCGGCGGGAAACTACGCCACAGAGCGGTACGGGTCACTAACAAGCAAGACTCCGTCCACCGAGCTCCAGAGTTACGCCGACCACTGGGCTGAGGAGCACGTCATCGAGTCCATCAAGCTGTACTGGGTGGACGACCTGGACGGGTCCTTCAGCCTCGAGTTCGAGGGCGGCTTAGAAGACGCCATCAAATTCTTCGAGACATCGTGACCCAGTACCTACTTGGAGTCGGCATGTGGCGCCGCGGAGGCTCGTGGTGAGGCAGGTGAGCCCCGTTAGAGGGATGGTTACACAAGCGTTATGCCGCGAACAGTTGAAGGCACCTTCTGAATGGAGTTCCTTGAGCGCCACGGCGTCTCCAAGTACGACGTCGCCGTCCTGGCTTCCATAGCGGCTTACTCGCTCGCCTTCTCATGGTTCACGGTCTCGAAGCACTACTCCTTCAGCACCTACGCGTGGGACCTGGGCATCTTCGACCAGGCCCTCTGGACCACAGTCAACCTTAACAAGCTATTCTACTACACCTGTGAGCTCCACCTCGTGGAGTCGGGCAGCTTCTTCGGCGTACACTTCAGCCCAGTACTATTCCTCCTCGTACCTGTGTACTACCTCCACCAGTCCGCCGTGACGCTCCTCGTCGCCCAGTCCATCATCCTGGGTGCGTCGGCGTACCCCGTCTACCTGGCCGCCAAGCTGCACTTCGCCGAGAGGGAGTCGGCCATGTTAGCCGGCTTGTACCTCTTGAACCCGGCGCTCCACGGCGTCAACTCGTACGACTTCCACGTCCAGGCCTTCATCCCGCTTGCGTTCAACTATGTCCTCTACTACATGGAGGCGAGGAGGTGGAGAAGCACGGTCACAGCGAGCCTGCTATCCCTCACGATCCAAGAGCAGGTACCCTTCTTCATAGTAGGGTACGCGGCGTACCTGACGGCGGCGACCATCAAGGAGAGGAAACAGTGGACGCGCGGGGAGATCAGGAGGAGGCTCCTAGTGGCGGCGACGCTCGCCCTGGCGTCCGTGGGCTGGATACTGCTGTCGACGCAGGTGATAGGCTACTACAACCCCCAGATACCTGAACACCTGGAGGCCGGACAGCACTTCAGGGTCTTGGGAGCCGAGTCCCCGTCAGGCATCATATTGGCTACGGTTAGGGACCCCCTCAGAGCCCTGAGGGCCGTGGCCTACGACTGGCCGGAGAAGTCATCGTACCTGCTGGACCTGGCTTTCCCATACGCGCTTCCATGCGCCCTCGCCCCCGCCCCGCTGATAGCCGCCCTACCATGGATCGCCGTGTCCCTCCTATCCAACTACCCGCCCTACTACAGGCTGGGGTTCCAGTACCCCGCCTACGTCATCCCACCCATTTACGCGGGCTTCATCAAGGGACTGGGCCGCATCAGGCTGGCCCTCAGAGGCGGCGAAGCCGGCGCGCTGAGCGGGCTCCTCGTCGCCCTCCTGCTGCTAGGCGCAGCGTCGAGCGCGGCCCTGAGCCCCCTCAGCCCCCTCACAGACGGCTTCAACCTCAGCCCATCATACATCAAGCCGTCAGCTGACCCCAGAAACCAGCGGCTCCAGCAGGTGCTGTCAAGCATCCCACCCGGAGCCTCCATACTGGCCCAGGACAACCTGTTCCCCCACGTATCCAACAGGGAGCACGCCTACGTCATAGTCCCCGAGATAGCCCTGGACCCCGAGACCTGGCGGAGAGCCATGAACATCACCGCGGGGCTCCACACAGACTACATAGCCGTGGACCTGGAGACGGACCCCCACGGCACAGCCGAGACCGCGTTCACCCTCGTCAAACTGTACAACTACAGCCTCCACTCGTACTTCTACAACGTCTACATCTACGGCCTCGCTCCCCCGGACGGCCAAGCCGTCTACGAGCCCCTGAACGAGACCTACACCCACCTGGACCTGATAACGATGAACGGGAGAGCCGTCCCGGACCCCACGGCCCCATCAGGGGCAGCCATCGTCTACGTGAACATGACCCACAGAACCAGAACCATATGGTACGGCCCCTACGTCATAGCCCCAGAGGGCAGCTACACGGCGGCCTTCACCCTCAGGGCGGGTGCCCTCAACGAAACGGGCGCCGTGATCATAGACGCCCGCAGCGGCGGCGCCACCCTCGCCAACGCCACCGTAGGCCCGCGGAGCTTCACCTGCGCCGGCGAGTGGCGGACCTTCACCCTCAACTTCACCCTCACCACGGTTTCCACCGACCTGGAGCTACGCGGCCTCCTCCAGGGAGACAACACCAGCATAGCCTTGGACCGTATAAGGCTCACCCAAACCGGGTAGGGTAAACGTTTAAATGGGCGGCGAGGCTGAGTAGAGACACAAAAACGCGGTGCAGTGAACTTGGGTAAAGTACGCACAGAGATGATCAAGCGCATAAGCCTGGAGCTCATCGAAAGGTACCCGTACAGCTTCGGCACAGATTTCGAGCCCAACAAACAGTTCCTGAAGCAGGTGGGGCTCGACGTATCCAAGAAGCTCCGCAACAAGGTGGCCGGGTACGTGACCACCATCGTCAAGTCCGACCTCATGGCGGAGGCCCAGGAGGCCGCCGCAGAGGACCTGGAAGAGATCCAGTAGCCTTTCTAGCGTTGCTCACGCTGTCCCCCAGCGGACAGAGACTTCAATTCATCTGGCGCTGCACACGTCGGCTGGGCATCATGTTCTGATCCCCAGGTGCCGCTTAATTTCGTGGCCGCTGAACCCGATCTCCCTCAGCCTTCTGCCCAGGTCCCTCTCATCCACGCCCCCCGCCAGGAGGCTGTCCCTGAGCCCCACAAGGCTCTCCCTGGGCTCCCACGGGTAAATGATCCACTTGTCCACCTCCTCGGCGAAGTAGTCGGGCTTGAAGACGCTCCAAGGCTTAAGGTGTAGGGTGGCCACCCGCACCTCCCCGGCGCCGAGCCCCTCAACGTAGTCCCTGACAACGCGGAGGCTGTTGCCGCTGTCGGCCACGTCGTCCACGACCAGCACCCTCATGCCCGTGACGTCGGCGTTCAGCGGGTACCTCACCTCAGGCATGTCGGACCGCTCGTTCACCCCCGTGTAGTAGACCACCTGGAGGCTGACCAGCCTGCGGACGCCCAGCTGATCGCTTAGTATCCTGGCGGGGTCGAAGCCGCCGCGGCTAACAGCGGCCAGCAGGTCCGGGGTGAACCCGCTCGCGGCTATCTTGTCGGCCACCGCCTCGGTGAGCCGCTGGACGTCGTCCCAGGTCAGGTAGAGGTACTCCAAACACATCGCCTGTTCGGGGTCGTTAAGGTTCCATGTCCCCCGTTTAAATAAAGCGCTTGCGGTAAATGAGCCATGGTCAACGACCCGGCTGAACGGATCACAGGCATCATAAAGAGCTTCATAGCCTCCCCCGAGAACACCTTGGAGAAGTGGGGCGACGAGCCCGCGTGGGCCGAGCCCATCGTGGGGTTCAGCAGCGGAGCCGACCCCTTCTACGAGTTCTACAAGAGGGACATAGGGCCCTTCTATGCGTCGCCCCTGGAGTTCATCGGCCACGCTTACCCCGGCGAGGAGTTCAAGGCTGAGGACCTCACGGTCATCAGCTGGGTACTCCCCCAGACAGAGGCCACCAAACGCGACCACAGGAAGGAGACCCACTTCCCCAGCGAGCGGTGGGCCCGCAGCAGGATCATGGGGGAGAAGGTGAACATCAAGCTCAGGACCCACGTCGTGGACAGGCTCAGGGAGCAGGGCGTCAAAGCTGTCGCACCCATGCTGTCGCCCCTATGGAGGGGGGAGACCTCACCGAAGTATGGCTACGCGTCCACTTGGAGCGAGCGCCACGCCGCCTACGCCGCCGGCCTCGGCACATTCGGACTAAGCGACGGCCTGATAACGCCTATCGGTAAGGCCATGAGGGCGGGCAGCGTCGTCGCCGAACTGTACATCGAGCCCAGCCCGCGCCCGTACACGGACCACCACGCCTACTGCCTCTTCTACTCGGAGGGCACCTGCGGCAAGTGCATGGAGCGGTGCCCCATCGGGGCCATCACCCCAGAGGGCCACGACAAGAACCTCTGCTCAAGGTACGTGAACATGACGCACCAGTACGTGCCTCGGCACTACGGGTTCGACGGGTACGGGTGCGGCCTCTGCCAGACCGGTGTCCCATGCGAGTCAGGGATACCTAAAAGCATGAAAAAGAAAAAGTAGGGAATTTTACTCGACCGTGGTTACCGTCCCGTCCTGGGACACGGTTCCCGTCCAGTCGAAGGCCGGCTCTCCGAGGGTCAGCTCAACGGCGTAGGTGGGCTTCCATACGACGGGGAACCCGATCTGGACGGTCCAGCCGCCCGAAGTGTACCGGTGGGTGCTGTAGCCTAGAAGCCCCTCGGGCGTCAAGTCCGTGAACTCCCATTCCGTAGGCGCTTCCACGTTCTCAAGCTCCGAGTAGTTAGCGAGGACGTATTCCACGGCCAGGTCCCTCGCCTGCTCGGGGCTCAGGATGTCTACGGGCTCGGGGGAGAGGCTGGTGGAGAGCTCGGTGACTCCCGAGCCCTCAACGGTGCCCTCCCACGTGAACTCCACATCGCCGCTGTGCTCCACGGTCACCGTGTACACGGGTTCAAGGACCACCATGAAGCGGACTGTGACGTTCCAGCCGAGGCACATGTACCTGTAGGTGCTTGCACCCAGCATCCCCTCAGGGGTAATGTCGGTGAACGCCCACTCGCTGGTTACAGCCAGGTCGGCCAGCTCCGGGTAGTTCTCGACGATGTACTGGATAGCCGCGTCGCGGGCTGACTCAGGGGAGACGAGGCCTGACGCCACGTCCCTCTGGTTCAGCTCATCCCACTCGCCGTCGATGACGGCGCTACGGACCTCGCCGGCGCTCACCACGACCCTCATCTCGTGGGGTGTGACGACCTGGGCCAACATTTGGCCCGTCCTGTCGCCGTACCCCGCCTGGCGGCACTCGAATGCGATGGTCACCGCGTACTGGACCGGGTAGCTCTCCATGGCCACGACGTCCAGCACCTCTATGGACTCCTCGATGCCGTCGAAGGCGAACGTGGGTGCACCACTGAGGAACTCCAGCGCGATCCTCTCGGCCTCCTCGGCTGAGGTGTCGATTCCTGGTAGCTCCATCTCGTTGAGCTCGTCGTAGGCTTCGTCCGTTACTGCCCTAGTGACCCTGCCCTCGCTGACAACTATCCTGGTCACGTGGGGCGTCAGAACCTGCAGCAGTATCTGGTCCGCCCTGTCGCCGTAGCCGCTGTGGCTGGACGTGAAGGCTATAGTCACCTCCCAGGTGTCGGGCATCCGCAGAGGCTCAACCTTCACCACCTCAATGGTGTCCGCCATGCCGTCGAAGGCGTAGGTGGGCATACCCTTAAGGTAGCTCCTAGCCGTGAACATGGCCTCGTCCTCCGTGAACTCTTGACCAGGGCTCCAGGCGGACAAGCTGACCGCTGAGGTATAGAGGCTGAACGCCGGCAAGGCGCCGACTATCATCAACGCGATGAGTGTGCTTACTTTACTGTTCATATTTTCACCAAAACACCATACACGCGGGTCCAGTATAATGCCAGTGTTTAGAACACGTGTTCAAGCCGCTAGAACACGTGGGGAAAACACATAAACCCGGTCCACTCACCTAGAAGCAAGGGTGAGCATTTGACGCGCGCGTTATTCGTGGGCAGGTTCCAGCCCTTCCACTTCGGGCACCTCCACGCCATCCAGACCATCCTCAAGGAGTGCGACGAGCTTATG
>DASWLJ010000207.1:0-19031 GCA_036396185.1 Bathyarchaeia archaeon
AGATAATCGACTGGGTTTACAGGCCGGGGAGGGAGCCCAGGGACGTAGCCTACCTTGTGCCCGTTATTAGGGAGGCCGAGGCCATGGGGGACGAGGCCGCTAAGCTGGTGATGGCGGAGGCCGGCGCTGAGCTGGGCCAAGTGTGCTGCGCGGTGGTGCGGAGGCTGAGCCTCTCCAGGGAGTTCCCCATTTCTCTCAACGGCGGCGTCTTCAAGCAGCCCAGCGTCTACATATTGGCCTTCGAGGATGTGGTCAGGAGGGAGGCCCCTGATTGTGCGCTCATCAAGCCGAGTATGCCCCCGGTGCTGGGGTCGGCCCTCCTCGCCCTCAGGTCAATGGGGGTGGCCATCGACGAAGGCCTGCTCTCACGGGTCGAGGGCAGCTACGGTGCGCTGAGGGATGTTGATGAGTAAGACAACTGAGGGCCTGAACCCCGCATCCAAGGGCATCGACGCCCGTCCCCTCGGAGAGGTCCTTAGGCTGATCAACGGCGAGGACCGCCGGGTGGCAGAGGCCGTCACGGTGCAGCTGCCCGCGATAGAGTCCGCCGCCGAGAGGATGGTCGAGGCTCTGAGGGGCGGCGGCAGGGTGTTCCTAGTGGGCGCCGGGACCAGCGGCCGCCTATGCATGCTGGAGGCCGCCGAGGTTCCACCCACATTCGGGGTGCCGAACAGCCTCATTCAGGGGGTCATAGCGGGCGGCGTCCCCGCCCTCTACGGGTCGGTTGAGGCGGCTGAGGACGACGCCGACGCGGCCCGCGGGGAGCTGGAGGCGAGGGGGCTTGGACCCCTGGACCTGGTTGTGGGCGTCGCCGCCTCAGGCAGCACACCGTTCACTTTGGCGGCCGTGAGGTACGCTGCGGAGGTGGGCGCCTCCACGGTGGGCCTATCATGTAACAGGGGCTCACCCCTATCAGGGTTGGTTGACGTACCCATTGAGGTTGTCGTGGGGCCCGAGGTGGTGGCCGGGTCCACCAGGATGAAGGCGGGTACGGCCCAGAAGATGGTCCTCAACATGTTGACCACGGCCTCCATGATCAGGCTGGGCCGCGTCCACGACGGCTACATGGTTGGGGTGCAGGCGTCCAACGCGAAGCTGGTGGACAGGGCCAGGAGGACGCTCTCAGCCGTCACGGGGATACCCCCCGAGGAGGCTGCGCGTGCGCTGGAGTCCGCGGGCGGGGACCTGAGGGCGGCGATCTTGATGACGTTAGCCGGTGTCGGGGCCGATGAGGCCTCTGAGGCCCTGAGCGGCTGGGCCTCGGTTAGAGATGCTTTGAGGAGGACGAAGAGTTGATCCCAGAGAGAGGCGTATCCTACTACGGCGTGGCGTACCCTGACCGCGCCGCCCGCGACTACGCCGAGATGGTAGAACACGGCTGCAACGCCATGCTCCTCGCGGTATCGGAGTTCGACTGGTGGTTCTGGCGGAAAAACGTCGTCAGGCTAATAGACGCGGCCAAGGACAACGGCCTCACGGCCTACGTTGACCTGTGGGGCTGGGGCAAGACCCTGGCAGGGGAGCCGCCCAGCCTGTTCCTCATGATGAGCCTGGACGGCAGGCAGAGGGCCGCGTCAGGCAAGACCTACCACGCCACGTGCCTGAACTACGCGCCCTTCAGGGAGCACCTCAGGAGCAGCGTCGCGGAGGTCATCACCGAGACCAGCGTGGACGGCCTCTTCTGGGACGAGCCCCACTACGCCAACTGGCACGACCCCGACTGGGCGTGCACCTGCCCCATATGCGGAGCCCTCTACAGGGAGCTCCACGGAGAGGACATGCCTAGAGAGTTGACCCCCGAGGTGGTCGGGTTCAGGGAGGACAGGGCCGTGGGGTTCCTCAGAGAGCTCTCGGAGCACGTGAAGGAGACGGACCCCAAGGTGGACGTAACCTGCTGCCTGCTGCCCACAAAGAGCCCACTCATAGGCATCACGGACTGGGAGAAGGTGGCAGCCATCCCAGAGCTGGACACCCTGGCGACTGACCCCTACTACTTCCACACAGACATGGACAGGGAGCGGGGGCTGCGGTTCTTCAGGGAGACCAGCGCTGACTGCCTGGACCTGGCCAAGAAGCATGGTAAGAGGAGCCAGCTCTGGCTCATGGCGTTCAAGGTCCCCGCAGGCCGGGAGGGTGAACTCACAGAGGTCGCCGATATAGCGGCCGAGCTGGGCGCAGACAGCCTCTTCGCCTGGCCCTACAGGGGCGGCGAGGGCAGCGTCTTAGCGTCAGGTGACCCAGGCAGGGTCTGGGGGACCATAGGCGAGGCCTACAGGAGGCACGCGTCCTGACCAGGGCAGGCGTCGACGTGCTGCTGGACGACCCGCGAGGCTACCTGGGGGCACGCTCCGTGGGCCTTGTGACCAACACGACAGGGGTGACTGGGGCCCTCGAGCCCACGCTGGACGCGCTCCACAGGCACCCCGGCGTCAAGCTCAAAGCCGTCTTCGGCCCCGAGCACGGCGCCCGCGGCGACATCCAGGACGCTCTGCCCGTGGAGAGCCACCTGGACGAGGCCACGGGGCTGCCCGTGTACAGTCTCTACGGTGAGCGCGTGAAGCCGACGCCGGGGATGACGGACGGGCTGGACGCCCTGGTGTTTGACGTCCAGGACTGCGGGGCCAGATTCTACACCTACGTCTCCACGCTCACACACTGCATGGAGGCCGCGGCGCGTGACGGCCTAGACATACTGGTCCTCGACCGGCCTAACCCCGTTAACGGGTTGAGCGTAGAGGGAAACATCCTTGAGCCGGGGTACGCGTCCTTCATTGGGCTTCACCCAATTCCTGTGAGGCACGGCCTCACCGTTGGTGAGCTTGCATCCCTCATCAACGAAAAGATAATGTGCAGTCTTGAGGTGGTAGAGATGGATGGGTGGAGCAGGGGCATGTGGTTCGACGAGACGGGCCTCCCATGGGTGCAGCCCAGCCCAAATCTGCCTACCCTGGACACTGCGACGGTCTACCCAGGCACATGCTTGTTCGAGGGCGTGAACGTCAGTGAGGGGAGGGGGACTACGCGGCCTTTCGAGTACCTTGGCGCCCCGTGGGTGGACGGCGGGCGCTGGGCGGAGGCCCTGAACGCCGCGGGGCTGCCGGGGGCCAGGTTCAGGCCGTGCTACTTCACCCCTGCCTTCTGGAGGTACGTGGGCGAGAGTTGCGGCGGCCTCCAGGTCCATGTCACTGACAGGGAGGCCTACAGGCCCGTGGAGGCGGGGCTCCACATGCTCTCCGCGCTCATGCGGCTGCAGGGCGACACGTTCAGGTTCAACGAGCCCACATACGATGAGAGGAGGCACTTCGACCTCCTCGCGGGCACCGACGGGCTCAGGCTGAGCCTGGGAGAGGGCATCCCCGTTGATGAGATCGTGGGGGCCTGGGAGCCCGAGTTGGAGAGGTTCATGAAGGTGAGGGAGAAGCCCCTTCTATACGGTGAGTGAACTATGGCGGACATCACTGTCAGGGGCACGCTTGTGACGCCCTTCGAGCTGATCTCGGGGGGCCAGGTGGAGGTCGTTGACGGCGTCATAACCTACGCGGGCCCGAGGAGACCCGTCGAGGGGCGTGTGATCGACCACTCGGGCGATCTGGTCTGCCCCGGGTTCATTGACATCCACGTCCACGGGGGGGCGGGCAGCGACGCCATGGACCCAGACCCCGCGTCCCTCAGCAGGCTCTCAACGTACCTGGCGGCCGGAGGGGTGACGGGGTTCCTCGCGACAACCCACACGGCCCCCCAGGAGGAGCTTGAGGCCGCCCTCTGCAGGGCAGAGGCTGCCCAGAGCGGCGGCGCACCCGGCGCACAGGTCCTAGGCGCCCACGTGGAGGGGCCCTTCATCAGCGGCCAGAGGAGAGGCGCGCAGGACGGCGGACACGTTCGGCAGGCCACGGAGCGCGAGCTGGACGCCCTGTACTTGGCCTCGGGGGGCACCATCAAGATCATGACCCTGGCGCCTGAGACGCCCGACGCGTTGAAGGCCGTGAAGTGGCTCGTGGAGAGAGGCGTTGTCGCGGCGGCGGGCCACACGGACGCCTCCTACGAGGAGGCGTTGAGGGCCTTCGACCACGGCGTCACCCACCTGAGCCACTTCTACAACGGCATGAGTGGCCTCCACCACAGGGAGCCCGGGGTGGTGGGCGCCGGCCTCACGGACGGCAGGGTCACACTGGAGCTGGTGGCCGACGGCGTCCACGTCCACCCGGCCGCCCTGAGGCTCGCCGTGGTGGCCAGGGGCGCCTCCAAGATAGCCCTGGTCAGCGACTCCGTTAAGCCGGCCGGCCTACCGGACGGCGACTACAGCTTCGATGGGAGAGCCCTCCACGTCCAGGGCAGAAAGATCACCCTGAGCGACGGAGTCATCGCAGGCAGCGGAATAAGGCTGAACGACGCCGTGGGAGTCATGGTGGAGGAGGCGGGCGTGGCCCTCACCGAGGCCGTGCAGATGGCGTCCAACACGCCCGCCAGGATACTGAGGCTGACGCCCCGGAAGGGCAGGCTGGCCGAGGGCTCGGACGCCGACATCACGGTCATGGACTGGAGGTACAGGGTTCTGCGAACCATGGTGGGAGGAGAAACGGTCTACGAGGCCGACGCGTCTTGACTGGCCACTACGACACGGTTCAGAGGCTGCGATCCAAGCCCTCCAGGAGGATCATCGGCCTCATGTCGGGCACATCAGCCGACGGAGTAACCGCGGCACTCACAGAGATAGCCGGCACGGGGGCGACAGCGGCCGTAAGGCTCCTCGCCCACGGCACATACCCGTACCCCGATGAGGTGAGCCGGCGGCTATTCAGCCTCTTCACCCCCGGAGCCTCCACGGTCAAGGACGTGTGCGAGATGAACTTCGTGGTCGGGGAGTGCTTCGCCGATGCGGCATTGAGGCTCCTGAGCGAACACGGGCTCGGCGTCTCCGAGGTGGATGCGGTGGGCTCCCACGGCCAGACCGTGTGGCACCAGCCCAACGCTGAGCCTGTGGCCGGAGTATGCGCGGCCTCCACGCTCCAGATAGGTGAGCCGGCTGTCATCTCCAGCCGCACGGGGCTGCCCGTGGTGGCCGACTTCAGGAAGGCGGACATGGCCGCCGGGGGCCAGGGGGCCCCCCTAACGCCCTACCTGGACTACGTTCTCCACAGGCACCCCGCGAGCAGCAGGGTCCTCCAGAACATCGGCGGCATAGCGAACCTCACCTACATCCCGGCCTCCGCGGCCCCCGGGGACGTGGTGGCGTTCGACACCGGGCCGGGCAACATGATCATAGACGCTGTGGCTAAGCACTACACGGGCGGCAGCCGCGACGTGGACGGCTCGCTGGCTCGGATGGGCGTCGTCCACCGGAGGTCTCAGGCACCCCTACTACAGTTTGGGGCCGCCGAAGACCACAGGCAGGGAGGTCTTCGGTGAGCACTACGCGGCCGAGGCCGTCAGACGCGGGGAGTCCCTTGGGCTTTCGCCCGGCGACTTGGCCGCGACGGTGACCGCCCTCACGGTGGAGACCATCGCCGGGTCGTATGAGCGACTATTACCGGGCAGCGTGGACGAGGTGTACGTGTCGGGGGGAGGCGCGAGGAACCCCGCCATAATGGAGGGGCTCAGGGACAGGCTGAGCGTCCCCGTCCGCGACTACTCTGACCTGGGGTTCCCCGGCGAGGCAAAGGAGTCGGTTCTCGTGGCGCTCCTAGCAAACGAGCACCTTATGGGCACGCCGTGCAACCTGCCATCCGCGACGGGAGCCCGAGAGCAGGTGGTACTCGGCTCACTTACCTGGGTTTAACCTGCAACAAACCGTTATGATCAGTATTCTAGGGGCCGTACGATCTCGGCTCCCAGTATTCTCCAATGATCCACGTCCTCAGTTATCACAGTCTTCAGCCCTCTGCTACTCATCGCGGCGGCGTGGGTGGCGTCGCAGCCTACGCCTGTCTCCGGCGTCAAGGCGGAAGCCTCCCTGATGATCCTCTCGGATAATGGTATCATGGTTACAGGGAACTTGTAGAACGCGAGGACCGCACTGTACGCGATACTTTTATCGATCCTGCTCAGGGAGCCCAGCATCTCTATGGGGACGAGTTGGCTACAGTGGGCCTTCAGTTCGCCGTCCACGATATCGTCCAGTATCTTTTTACATGGTATCCCAAACTTGGGGTGCCTCAGGGCCACGTAGTCGAAAATGTTTGTGTCGATGTACGCGTAGAGAGAGGGGGCACCGGGTCACTTCTCCTTCCAGGACTCCTCCACGAGCTTGACGGCGTCCACGTCCAGGGGCTTGTCCGAGAGGCCCCAGAGGAACCCGACGGATCGGCGATCTTCTTAGGCACCTCCACTATGATGCGCCCCCCGTCGTCCCTCACCCGCCGAGGGCCAGAGTACGCTTATTGTTAACATTTAAAATTCGCGGTTCCCATCGCCTCTTTGATGCTTTATGATCAGCTACATCAAGTTGTATGGTCCGCCTGTGTACGACGCCATCAAGGCGCTTGAGAAGATAGCCATAGACATGCCCGAGGTGTGCATCATGGACACGGTGATCGCGGCCTCTATTCCATCGGCCATCGGAGCCGATGACAGAATGGGAGGCACGCCCCTGATCCCCGGTGGCGTGTACAACTACTTCCTCGAACTGGATGAGATCACCCGTGAACGCTGCAACAAGATCATCAGCAAATCAGGGGAAGAACTGGGAGAACACGACTTCTTCTTCGAGTGGTTCAAGAAGCCCAACATGGAGCAGATGAACAGCCTCATCCAAAAAATAGACAAGGCCCTCGCACCCACAGGCGTAAGGTACTCGATCACAACCAAGTAAATTTACTCAACCCATTTTTTTTATAAAAATCCCGTTTCGGCCTCATCAATCTGCCAAACCTATAACGTTATTTCTTACACCCTGTCTCCATACATGAGGCGAACTGGATGAGCTTCTACACGCACCTTGAGTGTTCCTCGTGCGGGGAGAGACATGAGGCCGACAAGGTTCAGACGGTCTGCAAGAAGTGCGGCAAGCCCCTCTTCGCGAGGTATGACCTGGAGTCCGCGAAGGAGGCGGTGACCCGCCGCGAGCTCGTTGGCAGGGAGTCCACGATGTGGAGGTACTGGGAGCTGCTGCCGGTGAAGAGCAGGAGGAACGTTGTCAGCCTGGGCGAGGGCTGGACGCCTCTGACGCGCACGCCCCGCCTGGGGGAGGAGGTTGGGCTCCCCGACCTCTGGGTCAAGGACGAGGGCATCATACCCACGGGGAGCTTCAAGGCCCGCGGCCTGGCCATGGCCGTCAGCAAGGCCAAGGAGCTTGGGATAAAGCGCGTCGCCCTACCGTCGGCGGGCAACGCGGCGGGCTCCATGGCCGCCTACGGCGCCAGGGCCGGGATGGAGGTCTACGTGTTCATGCCCAAGGACGCCCCCAAGGTGAACATGGTGGAGTGCGAGGTCGTGGGCGCCAAGGTGGTGCTTGTGGACGGCCTCATCACGGACGCGGGGAAGCTGGTCAAGGAGGGCACCAAGGAGATGGGCTGGTTCAACGTAGCCACCCTGGGCGAGCCATTCAGGGTAGAGGGAAAGAAGACCATGGGGCTTGAGGTGGCAGAGCAGCTCGACTGGAAGCTACCCGACATGATAGTGTACCCCACCGGCGGAGGCACAGGCATCATAGGCATGTGGAAGGTCTTCGACGAGCTGGAGGAGATGGGTTGGATCGGCAGCGAGCGGCCCAGGATGGTGAGCGTCCAAGCCGAGGGCTGCGCACCCATCGTCAAGGCCTACAAGGAGGGAAAGAAGGAGTCAGAGTTCTTCCAGAACGCTAAGACGCTTGCCGCTGGCCTCAGGGTCCCCAAGGCTCTGGGCGACTTCCTGGTGCTGAGGGCGGCCAGGGAGAGCGGAGGCACCTGCATAGCCGTCAGCGACGAAGAGATCATGGACAGCGTGGGCCAGGTGTCCAGGGCCGAGGGGCTGTTCGCGTGCCCCGAGGGCGCGGCCACCCTAGCGGCGTTGAAGAAGATGCTCGCCGATGGCCAAGTAGACAAGGGCGAGAAGGTGGTCCTATTCAACACGGGCTCTGGCCTCAAGTACGTGGACCTGTTCCAGGTGCACGCCCCGGTGGCTGACCCACGCAAGCCCTTCAACTACAGGAGCCTGCTCTAGACAGTTCAGCAACCTTTTTCCCCTACAACACTCCTTTCACGCGATACAGCGATGCCTGAAGCCAGAGCCTTCGCCCCGGGACACCTAACGGGGCTGTTCCAGATATGCGACCAGCCCGAGGACCCCCTCCTGAAGGGCGCCAGGGGCTCAGGGATAAGCCTCACAAGAGGCGTACACACCCACGTGGAGGCTGAGCCCAGAGCCAGGAACAGCCACGGGGTCTGGATAAACGGTGAGAGGACCAAGGAAGCCGTGGTCTCCGAGAACGTCTACTCAAAGTACCTGCCAATGCTCAAGGAGGCCCACGCCGTGAAGATCGAGCACATTGTCGAGACCCCCATGACGGCGGGCTTCGGAAGCAGCGGAGGAGGAGCCCTCAGCCTCAGCCTGGCCTTGAACGAGGCCCTGGGCGTGGGGCTCACCAGGCTTCAAGCCGCCCAGATCGCCCACGTGGCTGAGATAGAGTGCCGCACCGGCCTGGGCAGCGTCTTCGCCGCGAACGAGGGCGGGTTCGGGGTCCTGTACAGGCCCGGGGCCCCCGGCATCGGGGCGGGCAAACATTATGGCGGAAGCGAGGGGCTGCAGGTGGTCTACGTGTATTATGGTCCCATACAGACGAGGGAGGCTCTCGGCGACCCGGGGATCAGGTGCAGGATAAACCAGATCGGGGGTGGCTACGTGGACGAGCTCTACAGGGACCTCACACCAGAGAGGTTCATGGAGTTCTCCAGGCGGTTCACCGAGCACGTGGGCATGGCTACGCCGCGGCTGAGGCGCCTGTTCGACGCCCTGGACCCTGAGGGCGTCACGTTCACCATGGCGATGTTCGGGGAGGTCGCGTTCACGGTTCAGCCGAGGGAGAGGACCCACGAGGTCATCGACCTCGTAAGGGATAAGGTCGCGGACGCCGAGCCCGTGGCCTGCGACGTGGACACCCGTGGCGCAGCTCTGTTATAGAAGCCGCCTTTAGGGGCGCCTACAGCCTGATGGGTATGAGGAGCTCCGTGATGTAGTGGGTCATGTGTATGGGCCTGGGCACCTTTCTGCTCATCTCCTGGAAGTGGTCGAAGCCGTTGGCCTGGAACAGCCACACATAGTTCCACTTCTCGTTCATGCTGCCGAACAGCCCCTCGTGCTCGACGCCCGTATCTATGCACGCCTTCTGCATCTTCTTGTCGTGCTCCTTGAGCTCCTTGCGGGTGCCAGTCCAGTCGAAGTAGAGCAGTATTTTCATGAATGGCCCCCATGACGTTACCTAACATCCATATATCCTTATCGCCCTTGAACCGTCACCGGACGCTAACCGTTAGGGCTCTGTTCAGCATAAGTCATATTAGAGTACGGCGCAACCCATGTAACTTGTAAGTGGTAAACTTGCCAAGCACAAGCCCTTTCGATAAGCCGACCATCCAGAGCAGGCTATCCGTCCGCGGAGTCAAGTGGCACAGGGACGCCTCGGACGTGATCCCCCTGTGGCTGGCCGACCAGGACTACCCCCTCTGCCCGGAGCTTAAGGATGAGCTGAGGAAGGCTGTGGAGGAGGAGTTCACCGTCTACGCCTCGGACCTGGACGCCCGGAAGGCCATGGCGGCAAAGATCAAGCGTTACAACAAGATCGAGGTGCCCCCCGAGCAGGTCATGCTCACCCAGGGAGTCATCCCCGGGATGTGGCTCTCATCCATCCACGCCTGCAGGCCCGGCGACGAGATGATCGTAACCGACCCCATGTACTTCCCGTTCTTCCATGCCGCCGACAGGACCCAGATTAGGAAGGTGTACTGGAAGCTCAAGCTGGACGAGGGGTACAAGTTCGACATTGAGCGCCTCAAGGAGGTCGTCACCCCCAAGACGAGGCTCATAAACGTCTGCAACCCCCACAACCCCTGCGGCCGCGTCATGACCAAGGAGGAGCTGAAGGGCATCGCGGACGTCGCGGTGGACAACAAGGTATACGTGTTCGTGGACGAGCTGTGGGAGGACATCCTCTGCGACGGCCACAAGCACATCAGCTTGGCGTCCCTCAACGACGAAATAGCTGACCTCACCATCACGAGCTGGGGCTTCAGCAAGACGTGGAGCGTACCCGGGCTCCAGGCAGGGTACCTGGCTTGCACCAACAAGACCATGTTCGAGGGCATCCAGAGCATCGCCTCCGCAGTGCTACGCGGCACCAACAACTTCAGCAAGGCCATCGCCCCCATCATCTGCGGCGGCAAGATCGACTACTGGGTCAGGGACATGAACAAGTACCTCACAGAGGTCCGGGACCTGGTGGAGAAGAGGCTCGGCGAGATGGGCGACTTCACGGTCCCCAAGCTTGAGGGCACGTACCTCATGTTCCCTAAGTTCAACTACGGCCTCTCAAGCCATGAACTCAACAAGCTCCTGATCAACGAGGCGAAGGTGAGCCTGAACCTGGGCGACGAGTTCGGGCCCGAGGGGGACGGCCACATGAGGGTGCTGACGGCCACAAGCAAGGGCATCATGAACGAGGCCCTCAACAGGATCGAGAAACTGGTCCCCAAGCTGGAGAAGATGAAGAAGAAGTAGTCTTCTCCACCCACTTTTATTTAGACACCGCATCCTGTTTAGGGGGCTCCTCGGCCCCGTACTTGAACTGCATCTCGTACAGCTGCTTGTAGAGGCCGCCCAGCCGAATGAGCTCCCTGTGGGTGCCCTGCTCGGCTATCCTGCCCCCGTCCAGGACCACTATCTTGTCGGAGTTCCTGACGGTGCTTAGCCTGTGGGCGATGATGATGCTGGTCCTGTTCCTGAGCACCCGATCCAGCGCCTTCTGGATGATGAGCTCCGTGTAGGCGTCTATGCTGCTGGTAGCCTCATCCATTATTAGTATCCGCGGATCGGCGAGCAGCGCCCGGGCCAGGCTTATAAGCTGCCTCTGCCCCACGCTGAGCCTGCCCCCACGCTCACGGACGTCAGTGTCGTAGCCCTCCGGCAGCCTCACGATGAACTCGTGTGCGCCCACGGACTTGGAGACCTCGATTATCTCGTCGTCCGTGGCGTCCAAGCGGCCGTACCTGATGTTCTCAAGGATGCTGGCGCTGAACAGGAACGTGTCCTGTAGGACCACTGCCATCTGTCGGCGGAGGGACGCCACCCTGACGTCCCTGAGGTCGAGCCCGTCTACCGTGACCCTGCCCTCCGTGGGGTCGTAGAACCTGTAGAGGAGGTTGGTCATGGTGGTCTTACCGACGCCCGTGGGGCCCACGAGGGCGATCGTGGTGTTGGGCTCTATCGCCAGCTCTATGTTCTGGAGGACGGGCTGCCCCTGCTCATAGCCGAAGGTCATGTTTTCGTAGTGGACCCTGCCCTCGATCCTGGGCATCTCCACGGCGTCCGGCTTATCGTATATAACGGTGGGAGTGTCCATGATGCCGAAGACCCTCTCCGCGGCCGCCAGCGCGGACTGGACCTGGTTCCAGAACATGCTCAGGTCCTGAATAGGAGTGAAGAACCTGTTGACGTAGTTCATGAACCCGAACAGGACGCCTACGCTGAGCTCGCCCCGCATCACGGCTGCGCCTCCGAACCAGAGGACCAGAAAGTTGCCCAATGCCGTGAACACGTTGACGGCTGGCCAGAACGCTGACATGACCTGGCCGGCCTGGACGTTGGCATCCATGTTGTTACGGTTCACCTGCTGGAACTCCTCCCGGGTCTGGCTCTCCCTGCTGAAGCTCTGTATCTCCCTCATGCCGCTGACGCTCTCCTCCATCTTGGCGGAGACGCTGGCTATGGTCTTCCTGGTCTCCCTGTACACCTTGCGGACGCGCTTCCCCCAGAAGTAGAGGAACAGGAACATGATGGGGATGATGCTGAACGTGATGAGGCTCAGCCACCAGTTCATGTAGAGCATGATTGCGACGATGCCCAGCAGTGTGAACAGGTCAGCGATGATGCCGGCGATTCCTGTGCTCACCAGCTCCGTGATCTTCTCAACGTCGTTGGTGGCCCTCGACACCACGTTGCCCACCTCCTGCTTGGCGTAGAAGTCGAGGCCCAGCTCCTGGAGGTGCCTGAATATGTCCATCCTGAGGTCGTACTCCAGCCTGCTGCCCAGCCACTCTATGAGGTACCTGTGGGCGTACTGGGTCACGAAAACCAGAGCGTAGACCGCGACGAAGGCTCCGCCTATCAGCACTAGCCCCTCCGTGTCCATCTTCTTGATGTACTGGTCTATGACGAGGCTGATCATGTAGGGGGGGAGCAGGCTGACGACGGTGGACACCAGCAGCACCGCGAATAAGATGACGCTCTTGCGCCGGTGACGGGTGACGTATCCTAACATGCGCCGTGTCAGGACTACGTCGGGCGTCGCCCTGTAGTAGTCGTCGTCCCCTGCCCAGTGCTCCATGTGCCAGCCCATTAGAACTCGCCTCCCTCCACCGCTGCCACCTGGGTCTGGTAGAGCTTGTGGTATATGCCGCCGCGCCCCATGAGCTCCTCGTGGGTGCCCTGCTCGGTTATGGCGCCGTCCTCTAGGACGATGATGTAGTCGGCCTTCTTGATGCTGCTGAGCCGCTGGGTGATGATGAAGGTGGTCCTGTTCTCCAGCAGCTCGTCCAGAGCCTGCTGTATCTCGTACTCGGTCTGGGTGTCCACGCTGCTGGTGCTGTCGTCCAGTATCAGTATCTTGGGGTTCTTCAGCAGGGCCCTGGCTATGGCGACGCGCTGCTTCTGGCCCCCGCTCAGGGTGACGCCTCGTTCACCAACCTTGGTGTTGTAGCCGTCGGGCAACCCTGTTATGAACTCGTCGATCTTGGCCCGGGCAGCGGCCTCCTTGATCTTGTCCAAGGTGGCGTCCTCGACGCCGTAGCTGATGTTCTCCCTGAGGGTCGTGCTGAAGATGAAGGGGTCCTGCCGGACGATGCCTATGTGCTTCCTCAGGCTCTTGATGGTGACGTCCCTGATGTCTACGCCGTCCACCTTGATGCTGCCCCGTGTGACGTCGTAGAACCTGGGGATGAGATTAATGATGCTACTCTTGCCGCTGCCCGTGGCGCCTAGGATGGCCACGGTCCGGCCCGGCTGCACGTCCAGGTCGATGTCCTTCAGCACCATGTTCTTGCCGTCGTAGCTGAACCAGGCGTCCTCGAAGGTCACGCGTCCCTCCACCATCTTCAGCTCCGAGGCGCCCTCCTTGTCGTGCACTTCAACCTTGGCGTCCACGATCTCGAAGACCCTCTCCGCTGCCGCGTTAGACCTAACAAACATGGAGGTGATGAACCCCAACATCCTGACAGGCTGCATGAGGCGGGTGAGGTAGAGGTAGAAGGCAACGATGCTGCCGATGCTCATGGTCCCGGCTATGACCTGGTTGCCGCCGTACCAGAGGACCGCGACCAGCCCAATGCTGGATATGAGGGTAGCCAGGGGCATGAAGAAGCTCCTGATCTTAACCATCACTATGTTGATGTCGAAGTACTTCTCGCACTCCGCGGCGAACTTGCTCTCCTCGTAGTCCTCTCTGCTGAACCCGCGGACAACGCGGATGCCCGTGAGGTTCTCCTGGAGGACCGAGGTAATGACACCGAACTGGTCGCGGACCTCCCTCCACATGGGGCTCACCATCCGGGAGTACTTTAGGGTCGCGGCGAATAGGAAGGGTACGACGATCATGGAGACCAGGGTCAGCTCCAAGTTCAGCGTCACCATGGAGTAGAAGACCATGGCGAGGAGCAGGATCGTGTTCACGGCCTGCCTGAGCCCCATGTCGAAGAACCTTTCAAGCATGTTGATGTCGCCCGTGGCTCTTGCCATGAGCTGTCCTGTGCGCTGCTGGTCGTAGAAGCTGAAGCTCTGGTCCAGGAGGCTGTTGTACATTGCGTTCCTCATGTCGAAGCTGGCCTTCTGGGAGACCACGGTGCTGATGTACCTCTCAGCGTAGGTGAGCACGCCGTCCAGCGCAGATATTATGATGAGGCTGAAGCTGAACACCAGCAGCATCCCGTAGTCGAGGCGCATCGCCGCGACGCTGGCCAGCCACCGGGATACGGGGAGAAGGACGACGTATGCTAGGTCCTCCACGCCGCCGCCCACCTTGATCTCCTCGCCCGAGGCTATGTTCTCCACCATGTCCACGATGTCGCCTATGATGGCCGGGCTGAGGACGCTGAGCACCGTGGTGATGACTATGAGAACCAGGATGGCCTTCAGCTCCCAGTACGGGAGTATGTACCCTATCATGCGGCGGAATATGGACCAGCTGAACTGGCCCAGCCCCCGCTCCTGCCGGTTCTGCATTAGGCTGCGTCCGCCTCCCTGGACTCCTCTAGGATCGCCGAGAGCCCGCGGATGGCCTCCATGTACTCGGGGTCCTTCAGCAGCTGGACGTGGTTGAGGATGTGTGCCACGTTCCGGGCCGCGTGGGGACTGATCTCCGCCTTGCCTCTCCTCTTGGTGAGGCGGTCCTCGTAGGCCTTCTTATCGCGCAGGTAGCAGGTCCTGAGTAGGCTCCGCGCCTCGGCTCTACGGGCCTCAGGTATCTCTGCGCCGTACTCCTCCAGCCCCTGCATGAGCTGGTCCATGAGCTCCTCCTGCCACGCCAAGTAGTCGGGGTCCCGGCTCAGGACCTCGGTGAGGCTGTAGGATACGTGGTAGCTGTGGCCTACGCTGCGGTAGTAGGGCTGAACCATGTTGCGGACCTTCTCCTCCCTTGAGACCTCTATGAGGCCGGCCCCCAGCATGGTGTTCAGGTGGTAGGTGATGCTGCTGTGGTTCTTGTTCAGGGCCTTGGCCAAGTCCGTGGCCGACATCTCATCGTGCCTGAGGAGGTGAAGTATATCGCGGCGGGTGGGGTCTGCCAGGAGCTTGGCGACCTCCGGGTCCTTGATGATGAAGGCGTCTCGGCTCATTGTATCGCTACATTCACGTGTAGCGGTCTAATATATCTTGCTGAGAAAACGGGGTGAGAAAGCGTGAGACGCGGCCTACTTTCTGCGGGTCAGGTTCCGCATCTTCTTACCGGAGCTGGTCATGCCCCTGAAGACACGGCCCACCACAGGCTTACCCGTCTGCCTGGGCCTCTTGACCTTCACGCCGGCCTCCTTGGCGTCCTTCAGGTACTCCCTGAGGGTCTCCACGTTGTCCTCGTGGCTCGTTCTCCTTCTGGGGTCGTGGGGGATGCCCAGCCTGGCCGCCTCGCCGGGGGTCAGCTCCACGGCCTTCAGCTCCTCCACGCTGAAGCCCTTGCCCTCCCGGACCCTGTCGCCGCTCGTTATCACCGGTGTAACCATACGTACCATGCTGGTCACCTGTAGCTCTTCTGCTTCCTGCGCCTGGCGCCTGGGCCGCCGAACTTCTTGGGCTCCTTCCGCCTGGGGTCCCCGCTCAGCATGGTCCTGTCGTACTCCAGGTACTTCGTCCTGAGGCGCTTGCTCTTGGTGAACTTGACTATGCCCTGGGCGATGCCCATCCTGGCGGCCTCGGCCTGGCCGAGGAAGCCTCCTCCGATGGTCTTCACGGCGATGTCCACCTTGTCCCTGTACTCGCCGGCCAGCATGAGGGGCTCCAGGAGCTTGGCCCTCGCCATGTACGGCTCGATCAGGTGCACGGGCACGTTGTTGATCCTGACCCTGCCCTTGCCCTCGGACACCACGACCCTGGCCTTGCTGGCCCTGCGCTTGCCGACGGCTAGAACAGACCTCTTCTTAACTGACAATCATCATCACTTCTTCCAGCCGATGGCCTCGGCGATCTCCCCTATGGTCACGAAACTGCGGCTCAGCGTGCTCGAGTGGACCTCGGGCATCGTCTGCTTCTCCACGGCCTCCAGCTCCTCGGGTACGCCTATGTGGACCCTGAGGCGCCTGAAAGCCTTCATGCCTGTGGCCTTCCGGTAGGGCAGCATGCCCCTGATGGTCTTCTTGACGATCCTGTGGGGCTGCCTGTAGTGGACGGGGCCCTTCTCGTGGCCGCCCAGGCCCAGGAACTCCAGCTCCTTGTTGACAACCATCTGGCGCTTCCCTGAGACGACGATCTTCTCAGCGTTGACTATCTCTATGGTCTCGCCTGCGAGAAGCCTCCTGGCCACTTCGCTGGCCATCCTGCCCAGTATGAGGCCGTCTCCGTCGATCACTGTTCGCTCGGACATTCTTGTTCAACCTTGCGTGAGCCGCGTAATGCACCACCTTTGACAATGTTTCCGCGTATAAAGGTTTTCTAAAACCTGATGCGCCGGCGCGGCTTGTATGGTCACGCGGAGGTGAGACAACGGTCGGGGCCCCGCTCTGCTTTCGCTGATCACCCTTTTTAACGGTGAGGACCCTGTGCATCCTTGACCTGCGGGGGCTGTGAGTGAGGTACATCGAGTGCGGGGACGCCGGCGGGCCCGCCTACATGAGGAGGGACTCCCTCGGAGATCTGGGGAGGGTGGACGTGGTGGTGTTCGACTGCGACGGCGTCCTCCTGGACGTGAGGCGCTCATACATCAGGGCCGTGGCGTGGACAGTGGGGGCCTTGGTTGAGGCGTTCACGGGCACCGTGGTCCCCGAATCCCTCCTGGACCCGGAGCTGAGCCACGCCTACAAGAGGACGGGGGGCTTCAACAACGACTGGTGCCTGGCCTACGCCCTTGCCATGAGGATAATGGCTGAGGCCCCCAGCGACGTGGTCCAGGATGTGGACAGGGTCGCGGAGGAGTCCACTCGGTTCACCGATCTGCGTGAGAGGCTGAGCTACGTAAGGGGGCGCAGGCCGGACGCCCGGATACCGTTGGATGGGCTGCGAGGAAGACTCTTGGCGTTCGCGGGGGAGCTGGATGAGACGGGGTGCGACTCAGTGGACAGGCTCCTCTGCGGCGCGCTTGAGCCCGTTAAGAGGGCTCTGGCCTGGAGGGGAGGCGTGGGCGAGTGCCTGGTCAGCACCATGTTCGAGGAGGCTCTGCTGGGGCGGCGGCTGTTCGAGGAGCAGTACGGGGAGCCGGCCAGGTTCGCGGACGCTGACGCGGGGTTCGTAGAGGGGGGGAGGGTCGTTGTGACTGAGGCCACGTTCCGGGGGCTCTCCTCGGTGCTGGGCGGGCCCCGCATGGGCGTGGCCTCGGGGAGCATGAGGGGCACGGCCCTCCACCTGCTGGGTGAACTCATGGACCATATCCCTCGTGAGGCTCAGGTGTGGCACGGCGACGTGGACGAGGCGGCCAAGAAGACAGGTGATGCGGGCCTACACAAGCCCGGCCCCTACTCGCTGCTGAGGGCGTGTGAGCCGTACAGGCCGTTCAGCAGGGCGCTGTACGTGGGTGACACCGCCGCGGACAGTGCCATGGCGCGCAGGGCCGGCGAGGGCTTCCTGTTCGCTGGGGTCTACGGGTTCACCCACTCCCCTGAGTCGTCCATGCGCGAGTTCCTGGAGTCGGGGTGCGACGTGGTGGCGCCCACAGTGAACGAGCTGCCAGGAATCCTGTCCATGTTGCGCGGTGGGCCCTAGACCCAGTCCGCCAGGCCCTTGACCATCCTGACGAGGTCGCCGCCGGTCCTCAGCTCCGACACGCTGAGCCCCGGTGCTGAACCCAGGTCACCGAGCCCCCTCTCCTCTTCCAGTCCGCAGACGACGATGAGCTGGACCTGGACTCCGGACTCCGCGAGGTCCGCCAGAGTCCCCATGGGCTCAGGTGACAATGCGGAGCCGTCGGATACGGCCAGCAGCTTCATCGGGTCAACGAGGGCCGCCTCGGCCAGGGCGGGGCCCCAGACGGTCTCCGCGTCGTCCGGCGTAATGTGGTCGACCGAGTGCTCCCAGCGAGGGGCGCCGCCGAAGCTGAGCAGCGTCGAGTTCACGTGGAGCACCGCGGCGGAGCCGGCCAGGAACCTGGCTACCCTGATCTTCTGAAGATCTTCCCAGAGGCACCAGAGCCAGGCCATGACTGAGCCCCTGTCCAGCATAACAACGGTGCGGTCCGTGGAGCCCCGTCTCAGGGGGGCGCCGGAGTATAGCCCCACGAGCTCGGTGAACTCATGTTGCCTGTCATCCTTGATGAGCCGCAGTATGTGCCTCTCCTCGTCGAAGACTGTGAGGGGCTGCATCGTGGGCGGTTCGTTCAAGTCTCCGTGGTGCACCACGCCGTCGTCCAGGAGGGCGACGTAGAAGCCTCCTCGCCCCTCTACGTCGATGAGCCTCGGGCTCCTCGTGCCCTCGGGGTCCAGCGTGAGCTTCCCCCCGGCTATGTATTCCTGAACTTGGGCCTTCAGGTCGCGTTTCTCAATGTAGACGCGGGGCGCGGGCTTGCCTTCAAGGTACGCGTGGGCTCCCCCCATTGCCCTGAACGCCAGGGACACTATGGGCGGGTCCGCGTCTGCCTCTGTCATGCCTGCCCCCACTTGTACTCCATGACCCTGCGGCGGGCCTCCTCGTACTCCTCTAGGCCGAACCTGTTGAGGACGCGCATCCTGAGGAGCCTGTCCACGGCCAGCTGCCTGAGGCGGGCCTCGTCCTGGTACACGTCCCTGTACGTGTGGTACTCCTTGGCGAACTTGAGGAGGTTCCTGACGCTGACGGGCGCCAGGTACCTCATGGCGGACGCCTCCTGCCTGATCCAAACTGCCAGGTCGAAGACGTGCTGGGGCAATGCGAACCTTGCGAGTAGGGCCTGTATGCTCTCCATGGGTGTCCTACCCCACATTATGACTTTGCCGAACCGGTCCATGAACGCCGGGTCGGGGGCCTCCTGGACGTGGTCGTCCAGGGTTCCGGCGGCCACGACGCAGAACTCCTCGGGCAGCGTGCGCAGGGAGCCGTCCACGGGGCTCGCGTACGCCTTGTTGTTCATGGCCTCGTAGAGTAGGGCTTGGGCAGCGGGCCTCAGGCTGGTAACGTTGTCCAGGTACAGTATGGGCGCCTCTCCCTCTGCCTCGCCGACGCGGGTCAGTGCTCCCCTGTGC
>DASWLJ010000208.1:0-8487 GCA_036396185.1 Bathyarchaeia archaeon
GTGGGGGTCCCTGCTGCCCACGCACTGGACCATGAGCACCCTCTCGGGCCTCTCGCCGTCGCTGAGCCTGGTGAGGCTGCCGCCGGTGAGGCCGCTCATGTCCAGGAGCCTGGCCAGGTGAAGCTGGGTGACCACGTCAGGGTGCTCACCGTACCCGTACATACCCTTGGGGTCGAACATCTCGAATCCTGTGGCGACGATGACGGCCCCCACCTTGAGGGTCTCCTCCCTGGGCCGCATCTTCAGGTCTATGGCGCCCACGGGGCACGCCTCGGCCAGCTCCTCCGGGTTCACGCAGTGCTCCAAGTCCATGTAGGGCACTCTGGGGAGGCTCATGTTGCTTGGTATGTACACTGCCTTCCGCTTACTGAGGCCCAGGTCGAACTCGTTGGGCGCCTCGCCCTCGCACAGGTCCATGCAGAGGCCGCAGCCGATGCACTTGTCTGGGTCGATGTACCTGGGCCGCGTCTCTATCACGGCGCGGAAGTTGCCTACGACGCCCACCAGCTTCTTGAGGCCGCTCAGCGTGTGAAGCTCCACGTTGGGGCTCACCGCGACGGGGCTCCTGTACATGCAGCGCCTGTGAAGCTCGCCCTCGAAGGGCGCTATGCAGTTGCCGCAGTCCAGGGACGGGAAGCACGTGCCCAGCTGGGGCGTCTTGCCGCCCAGGAAGGGGCCCTGCTCCACAAGATGAACCTTGTAGCCCTGGTCTGCGAGCCTGGTGGCTGCCTCCATGCCTACGAGGCCACCGCCTATGACGAGGGCGGCCTGCTCTACGGGTATCTTCTGAACCTTCACCTCCTCCAGGCTGCCGACCCTGCTGACGGCGGCCCTTAGCAGTATCTTGGCCTTCTCGTCGATGGCCTTGTCCCTGGTGTCTGCCGCGCAGAGCTGGCTGATGTCTATGACCTCGACGAGGTACTTGTTGACGCCTACGTCCGCCGCCGCACGCATGTACGCCTCCTTGAAGAGGCGGGGCCTGCAGGACGCTAGGACGACGCGGTTCACCTTGTTATCCTTGACCCACTTCCTGAACCGCTTGAGGTCCTCCTCGCCTGGCCCGTAGTGGCCGCTTTCCACGGCCACCACGTCGGGCAGGGTCTTGGCGTAGACGGCTAGGCCGCCCACCTTGGCGGTTGTGTCTGGGCTGGTGCCCCAGGGGCTGACCACTACTCCGATCCTCATCTCCGGGCCTCCTCCAGCTGCTCGGCCATCCTAGCCAGCGCCTCCGTGAACTGCGCCACCATGGTGCCGCTGGACTCCAGGATGGCTATGGGGGTCTCGATGCCCACGGCCTGGAAGAACTCGCCTATTATATCCATCTGGCTCTTGCTCCTCTGGGTGCCCTTCAGGAAGTGGCACCTGTCCTTGACGCAGCCGACCAGCATGACGCCGTCGGCCCCCATCTTGACGGCGTTGAGCACGTTCCTGAGGCTCAGGTTGCTCATGCAGTTGACGTATACGGGTACGAAGCTGGCCGTGTAGGTCGCCTTGGTGAAGCCCGCGGTGTCCAGGAGGTTGTAGCCGCAGTCGTCGCAGAGGAAGCCCACTATGAGGGGTCCCTCCTTCTCGGCCGTGATGGCCTCCACCTGGGCGTCTATGAGGTCGAACCCATAGTTGGGCGTCTCCAGGGCCCTGGTGGGGCAGCTGCTGACGCACAGGCCGCAGCTCTGGCATAGCTCGGGGTCGAACTGGGGGTACCCGTCCTCCGGGATGGTTATGGCGTCGTATGGGCAGACGCTTCTGCAGATTCCGCACTTGCCGCAGTTCTCCTCGTCCACTATGGGGTGGTCGCTCAGCTTCTCCAGGTGCGTCCCCAGGTGGGAGCCCGCCATGTAGGCCGCGGCGCCGGCCTGGGCTATGCTGTCAGAGATGTTCTTGGGGCCCGTGCAGGCGCCCGCTATGAATACGCCGGGTGCCCTGGTGGTTATGTTGGCCACCTTCTCGTCCACCTCCTTCATGAAGCCTGAGTCCGCGAGCTCCACGTTGAACAGCTCGGCGACTCCGTCGCTGCCCTCCGCGGGCGTCATCCCCGTGGAGAGAACCAGCATGTCGGCCTCCAGGTGTCCTGGCTCGCTCATCCCGTTGACGTAGTCGACGCTGAGCCCGTCGCCGCTGGTCTCCACGCTGAGTATGTCCCCGTGGACGAACTTGACGCCCAGGGCCTTCGCCTCGTTGTACAGGGTCTCGAAGCCGTAGCCGCTGGCCCTGATGTCCCTGAAGAGGACCGTGACCTCGGCCTCGGGTTCCTTGAACTTCTTTATGATGGTGCTGTGCTTTATGGCGGCCATGCAGCAGTACTTGCTGCAGTCGGCGTAGTACTCCGGGTCCCTGCTGCCCACGCACTGGACCATCACTATGCTGTGGGGCTGCTTCAGGTCGCTGGGTCTGGCGACGACGCCGCCCGTGGGGCCGAGGGGGTCCATGAGCCTGGCCAGCTGGTACTGGGTTATCACGTTGGGCAGCCCGTAGCCCCACTTGGGTATCCCCGTGGCGTCGAAGTCCTGGAACCCGGTGGCGATAACCACGGCGCCCACCTCCAGGGTCTGCTCCCCGGGCTCCTCGTCGAGGCCCATGAGGGCCGCGGGGAAGACGCTGGTGCATCTGCCGCACCTGGACTCGGCCACGGCCTTGACGGCGGCTTTACTTGGCTCGCCCCTGTAGACCAGCTTGTAGACGGGTTTACCCGACTTAGTCTGCATGGCCTCCACCGGCTGGCCCTTGCCTGCCTTAGGCTCCACGTCCAGCTCCACGGGCCGCCTCTCCACCGTAACCTTGAACCCCTTGAGGGTCCTCTCGACGGCCTTTACCTCGCTGCTGACGTGGTAGGTGACGCCGGGCTTTGTGAGGAGCTCTATCATCCTTGGCCCCCTCAGGCACTTGGTGCAGTCCTCCTCGGGGTACGTCTTGCTGATGAGGGGCATGACGCCGCCTATGGCGGGCTTCCGCTCCACAACGTGGACCGTGTAGCCCTGATCGGCCAGTTCGCTGGCCGCCGTCAATCCGGCCACCCCGGCGCCGACGACAAGCGCGGTCTGGTGCCTCTGGTACTTCACAGTGTCCATGGGGCGGACCGACCTCGCCTTCGCCACGGCCGCGGCCATCAGCCTCTTGGCCTTGCCCGTGGCCTCATCTCTGTCCGGGTGAACCCAGGCTATCTGCTCCTTGGAGTTGAGTATGACTAGGCTCTGTGGGTCCAGCCCCGAGCCCTCCATCACGGCCTCCAGGGGCTTGCCGCACACCGACCTGGTACACGCGAAGGCGACCACTTTGTCGCCTCCGCCCGTCATAGCCTCCACAAGCTCCTCCTTGACCGCCTTGGTGCAGGCGGCCTCCGTCGTCAGTATCTCGGTCACGCCTTCCAGGCCCCTGACGAAGGCCTTGAGCTCGTCGAAGTCCAGCCTCTCCTTGAGTACGTCGCCGCATGTGCAGAACAGTACCTGTACGCTCATGGTTATACCTCCTTGACCTCCACCATGCCGCCGTCCACGGCCACGTCGAAGTCCACGGCGTGGACGCTGCAGCTGGTGCACGGGTCGTAGCACCTGACGATCTTCTCCAGCCTCCAGCAAGCCTCAGCCCTCTTGGCCGGGTCCGCCAGCTCCGGGGCGTACAGTTTGGCGTTCTCGTAGAGGTCCTGCTGTATGAGCGGGTGGTTGTACGTCGTCGGCGCCAATATGTTGGCGTACCTGATGAGGCCCTGGTCGTCGATGACGTAGTGGTGCGTCAGGATGCCTCTGGGTGCCTCGATGAACGCTGCACCTTCGCCGCCCCTGCTCTTCACGGGCACACGTATGTCTTCGCCTGTGATGCTGGGGTCTTCCAGCATCTGGAGGACCTCCTCCTGGCCCGCTATGAGCTCGGGTATCCTGGCCAGGTTGAACCCCTGGACCTGGAGGCAGGTCCTGGGGAACAGCTTGAGGTACCGTTCCTCGTACTCCTTGGCCACGGGGAAGGGCATCCTGCTGGCCACGTTGAGCCTCGCCAGGGGCCCCACGCGGAGGTTGCCGCTGGCGCCCTCAGGCTTGTAGTAGGGCACCTTGGTGCTGCTGTGTGTCCACACGGCCTCCTGTATGTAGTCGTAGTACCTTGAGGGGTGGAACCTGGCCAGCTGCTTGCCTGTGCCCGAGATGATCCTTGCGTCGCCGTCGTAGATGTCGTAGTGGCCGTCCTTTCCGCCTACGAGGGCCATGAAGTTGGTCTCCACGTCGGGGAACTGGCTGCACGTCAGGGTGTCCTTCTCGTAAATGTCGAAGACGAAGTCGGCGTACGCCTTGATGAGTTCCAGTACTTCTCTCCCTTCCTCCAGTAGCTCGTCTCTGCGCTGCTCCTTCAGCTGCAGCGTCTGGCCGCCGGGGACGCTGGTGACCACCTGGACGATCCTGCCGCCCGTGGCCTGGACCACCTTGTTGCCGTAGGCGTGTATCTTCAGCGCCGCTTTGCCGATCTCCGGGTACTTGCCCATGAGAGCTATGAAGTTGCGTCCATCCGCAGGGAGCCCCGCCATGTCGGGTATGGCCAGGAACGCGCTGTGGAGACTGTGGCTGGTGACGAATCCACCGGCGTTCATCAGCCTCCTCAGCTTCACAGCCGTCTCGGGGGGCGTGACGCCCCACGCGTTCTCTATGGTCTTCACCGAGACCAGGTGGTGGCTCACGTAGCAGATGCCGCATATACGCTGCGTCAGCCTGGGCGCCTCCTCGGCGCGCTTGCCCGTGACCAGGTACTCGAAGAACCTGGGGGCTACCGTGATCTGGAACTTGAGGTCCTGTAGCTGGTTGTCCTTGATCTCCACCCTGATCTTACCCATGCCCTCGATCCTCGTGAGGGGGTCCACCTCGAACGTGTTCGACATCTCACTTCCTCCTGGCCAGCTCCGAGATCACGGACTCCGCGTACGTGAACCTGTAGAGCATGGCGCTGTAAGTGTTGGCGTCGAAGCCTTCCCTGAGCTGTGTCAGTAGCCCGGTCATGGCGTCTATCATGGCTAGGCCCTGGTCGTCCACCTCCAGGCACTTGCCTCGGCACCCCTCGCAGGTGTTGCCTGACTGCGGGCAAGGGGCTCCGCAGCCGCCCATGGTGGCCGGGCCCATGCAGAAGTATCCCTGCTCTAGGAGGCACCTGTCGGGGTCGGGGATGCCCTCGTGGATGCGTTTGAGGCTCTTATCGTATTCGCCCAGCCGTTTCCTGGGGCAGTCGTCGCAGACCTGGGTCCTGTTGACTTCGGGCTCCTCTCCGCTGAGCAGCGAAGTCAGTGTTCCCGCTATGTCGGTGACCTCGGGGGGGCACCCGGGTATTGTGTAGTCCACCTTGACGAAGTGCTTGATGGGGTGCTGCTCCGGTAGACTCTCCAAGTGCGTAGGGACTGTGCCCCGGTCTGTGCCCCTGTGCTCGCTGTAGATCATCTCCATGAGCTGCCTGCCGTCCTTGAGGTTGGCGAGGCCCGGGATTCCCCCGAAGGCGGCGCAGGCTCCGAGGGCGATGACCACCTTGCTCTTCTCGCGGATGTCTTTGATGATCTCCTCCTCGTGGGTGTTCCTTATTCCGCCCTCCACTAGGGCCACGTCGATGCCGTCCGGGATTTCTTTTGCGTCCAGGAGCGTGGGAGCGTACACGGGCTCGTTCGCCGCAAGAATCTCGACCAGGGCTTCATGGAGCCCGAGGGACGCGACTTGGCAGCCGCTGTCCCCTGCTAATCCTATGAGTAGTATTCTAGCCATCGTATATCCTGCCTAAACATGAACAGTTGGGCCCAGGCGCCTGGTGTCGCCGCGGACGGGTTCACGTGCACGTTCCGGTTTAACACCTATCTTAGGCATCCTGGGAATCTATATTGGGTTAAAATGCAATCATATATTGTTTTCGACCCCGTCTTTTGTCGAAAATTACATGGGCGTTTAACGTAATTATCGTAAATACTCAGGGCTACTTGTCCGTGAGGAACCGGATCAGCCCCTCTATGTCGCCCCTCACATCCACCTGTATGGGGCCCATGGGGTCCTCCCCCTCCAGGTTCACCGACGCGTGGCCCGCGTAGGCGGCCTGCCTGTTGAGGCCGAAGCTGAGCTCGTCGCCCCTCGTCCACCGTGTGAAGACGCGCCTGATGGTGTCCCTGATCCTGTCCTGGGCGAACCTCCCCCTGAGCCCGCGCAGGGCCTGGACGCCTTCAAGGGTGGCCGAGATCACGTCGTTCGCCTGGTCCACCTGCAGCTCTATGTCCCCGAACACGTTCCGTATGGCCTCCGCCACCTTCTCGGGGTCCTCCGTGGGGTGGAGCTGCGCCCTAATCAGGGTTCTCGTCGAGGCTCATCACCTTCTGCAGCAGCCTGTCCAGGTTCTTCTCCAGCGCGTCCACGCCGTTCTCGTTGGTGATAATGTAGTCGCTCATGGCTATGGCGTTTCCCATGCCGAAGCCCAGCTCCCTGTGGTCCCGCTCCCTGAACACCTGCCTGTTGGGCGGGTCGTCGCTGCGGCCCCTGCTCCTCAGCCTCATGTACCGGGTTGCAGGTGAGGCGTGGGTGGCCACCATGTATATGCGGAAGGCCTCCTCGAAGGCGTACACCTCGTCCAGGCTGCGCACACCGTCCAGGGCCACCCTGTCGTTGGGCTCACCTATGATGAGGGGGATGCACTTGCGGGCCACTGCCGCGTCGCCCCCCGTCTCCCTGATCCCCTCGGCCATCCTGCCCAGGTTCTCGGGGGTCGGCGGCAGGTTCCTCATCCTGACCTCGTGGCGTATGACGTCCCCCATGGTGAAAACGGTGTAGCCCTTGTCCCTCAGCATGTTGGCGAGGGTGGTCTTGCCTGAGCCGGCCATGCCTGTGATGAGTAGGAGCCGCCTCTTAGCCATCACTGGACCCTCACGAGACCCTCGAACCTCGTCTTGACGTAGACGCGCTCCAGCCCCGCTGCCAGCGCCTCCCTGGCCAGCGTGAACATGTGATCCTTCGTCGGGCGCTCCATCTTCTTGAGCGCCGGCGAGAGTACGTCCCCCTGGTTGTCGAACTGCTGCAGGTAGTAATCATCCACGCGGCCCCTGATGTCCTCCGCGATCCTCCTGATGAAGCCGGGGTCGTCGCTCACCGTAGGCGCCACAGTGGTGCGTGCCTCCATCTCTAGGCCCAGCTCCTTCGATAGGTCCAGCACCGCGTCGACTGACTCAGCTGAGACCCTCCCCGCGCCTGGGACGCCGGTGGTCCGCCCGTACTCCTCCGCGTTTATCGGCGCCTTGATGTCGAGGGCCACCCTGTCCACCAGCCCCGTCTCCAGGACCCTCCTGGCGGACTCGTATATGGTGCCGTTGGTGTCAAGCATGATTCTGAGCCCATACCGTTTCACAAGCTTCGCGGCCTCGATGACGGCGTCCGGCTGGAGGAGGGGCTCTCCACCAGTGAACACCACTGCGTCAAGCTGGGGCACCGGCTTCAGGCCTGTTCGGAGCCGGTCCTCAAGGTAGCTCATGGGCACTATCTGCCCCGAGTCCGGGGGCAGGAGCCCCGAGTTCTGGCAGTAGGGGCACCTGAGGTTGCAGCCCGCGAAGAAGACGACGAGGCTCACGTTGCCGTACCAGTCCACGGTGCTCATGTCGGTGACGCCCCCGATCCTCATGGACGCTGGCTCAACCAAATCGCTCACCTTTCATATGGGGGGTCTCATTTTAAGGTTTAGGCGAGGACCCCCAGGATGTAGACGCCGGTGAAGATTACGGCGCTGCTGGCCACCCGTATCCATCTGTGCCGCTCCCCCAAGATGGTGACGCCCAAGAGGGCCCCCAAGACGACGCTGGCTTGTCGGAGGGCCAGGGTGTAGCTAACCTGGGTCATGCTCATGGCGACGAGGACCAGCATGTACCCGCCGGTCATAAGGAACCCGGCCGCGGCGGCCCTCAGAGGCCTGCGGTGGGCCTCGGCGGCCACGCCCCGCGTGCCCCGCCTGAGCAGGGTGACCGCCGTCAGGAGGCCCGTGTTGAAGACGACCATCCAGAAGGCGTAGCGGAGGGGGGCCACGGCGGTCACCCCCATCTTGTCGGCGATGGAGTACACCGTGGTGCCGAGGGCCGCGGCCAGTGCGTAACGGGACGCTGGCTCACCCAGCCGCCTCACGGGCTGGAGAAGCTCGGCACTGCCGAGGCCCCTCAGGTGCAGCGTGTAGACGCCCACGAAGATCACAAGGATGCCGGTGAGGCCCCACGGCGTTATGGTCTCCCCCAGGAGCAGAGCCGCGGCGACTGTGACGAAGACGGGGCTGCTCCTGGCCACGGGGTACACGACGCTCATGTCGCCCCCCTCGTAGGCCCTGCCCAGGGCCAGGTAGTAGACGGTCTCGGCTGCCGCGCTCACGGTCAGGATGGGCACCACCTCTAAGGGCAGGCTCCAGTCTGGGAGGACGACCAGGAACACGGGGATGAATAGGGCCAGTGCGGCCAGGTTCAGAAGCACCATGAAGCTCTCCTTATCGTCAGCCCCCTTCGCCAGCAGGTTCCAGAGG
>DASWLJ010000209.1:0-6604 GCA_036396185.1 Bathyarchaeia archaeon
TCCGTCCCCGCCGGGACCCAGAGCGGAGACATCCTCAGGATGAGGGGAAAAGGAATATTGAGCAGGTTCGGGACAGGCGACCAGCTCGTGCACATCACCGTGACGGTGCCCAAGAAGCTCACCCGGAAGCAACGTGAGCTCGTCGAGGAGCTTGATAGGGAGCTTGGGAGGAAGAGAGGCCTCTTCGGTCCTTAACGTCTGTCGATGATCTCTTCTACGCTTCGGCCTGTTCCGATCAGCGTAACGGGGAGGCCCACTCTCTCCTCGATGGTCTCGATGAACTTCCTGGCCTTTGAGGGCACGTCTCCGTAGCTGCTGGAGCCCGCGGTCTCAGGGTACAGGACGTCGAACTTGGTTACGGCGAGCTGGGTCGCGCCGTTGATCATAGCGGCTCTTTTCGCCAAGCCATAGTTGAAGGGGGCCGCTCTCCTCTGGCGGCCGGTGACCGTCCCGTACTCGTCCCACCCGCGCTTCTTAGCCTCCTCGGAGCTTATCTCTCCCTCCAAGGGGCCCTCGCCCACGCGGGTCACGTAGGACTTGCACACTAGGACCACCTCATCTACCCTCGTTGGGCCCACGCCTACGTCGCTGCAGATGCCTGCGGCGCAGACGTCCTTGCTGGTGACGTAGGGGTACCCTCCGTGGAATAGGCTAATAAAGGTGCCCTGAGTCCCCTCCAGGATCACGTTCTCCTCCCTGTCCAGAGCGCTGTTAACTAGAAGCGGCACATCCTTCATGTATGGTTTAAGCTCCGATACATCCCGCGCCATCTTGGCGACCCTGAGTGCCCTATCGGCGTTGCACGGCCCCGTGCCGGTGCCCGTGGTCCCTATCTTGTCCTTAAGGTGGCCCCTTCGGTCCTGATCGATGTGCTTCTGCTCGATGATGGCGCACTGGGGGTCTAGGCCCACCCTGCCCTCTGTGCCCGTCATTTCCACCTCGCGGAAGAACACCTCGGGGGTGACGACGACACCTGGGCCGATGAGTTGGAGCGTCCTCGGGTTCACAAAGCCGCAGGGAACCATCCTGAGCTTGTACTCTTTTCCGTCTTTAACCACCGTGTGGCCGGCGTTGGGCCCCACGCCGCCTCTGGCGCATACACTGATGTCCTCGGCCACAGCCAGGTACGACACTATCTTGCCTTTACCGCCGTCTCCGAAGAAGCCGTCAACGACAACCGTGCAGCTCACGATATCACCAGAACCAAAGAACCCACCCTCTTACGCGATTTAAGGTTACCGATAAAAACGTGGGCAGAAAAAACACAAGTTAACACACCTCTGTTAACGGCGTATAGCGCTTAAAGCCAAGGTATTTCAGATGTTGAAGGTGAACAGTAACCATGAAAGCCCTGGACGTGGTCACCACGGAGAGGCTGATTGAACTCACGAAGACGCTCGTCTCCATCCCATCGGAAACCGGGAAAGAGCAGGCGATGGCAGATTGGCTCGTCGGCTTCCTTAAGAAACTTGGGCTGAAGGACGTTAAACGCCTAGCAGTGGAGGACGCCGGCGACACAGTCGTGGCTGTCTTGAAGGGATCAGGTGAAGGTCCCAAGATGATGCTGAACTTCCACATAGACACATTCGACGCGTTCGAGGGCTGGGAGACGCCGCCCTTCAAACCTGTGCAGAGGGAGGGCAGGATCATCGGTCTAGGAGCCCACGACATGAAGGGAGGGATGGCGTGCGCGTTGGGGGCCCTGGAGGCCATCGTCAAGTCGGGGACAAGGCTCAGGGGAGACCTCATCGTCTCAGGGACCAGCGACGAGGAGTACTGGTCGAGGGGTGCCCACGAGCTGATCAGGACCGGGCTCCTCAAGGACTGCAGCTACTGCATAGTCCCTGAGCCGGCAGCCCACGCCACCCTCATCGTGGGGCAGAGAGGCCGCCACGTGTTCACCATCAGGTTCAGGGGGCAGAGCGTGAGCGCAGCATACGATGAGGGGGTGAACGCCCTCGTGGACGCGGCCAAGGTGGTCTCCGAGCTGGAGAATCTGAAGCCCGACGCCCTGGGCTACATGCCGGAGTACGGCATAGGTGGAAGCCTCTGCGTCATAGGGTTCCACAGCGGCGGCGCCAAGATATACGTTCCAGAGTTAGCTGAGGTCACCGTGGACAGGCACATACTCCCGGGCCAGGACGTGGAGTGGGCGGCGGACCAGATAAGGGAAGCCATTCAACGAGCCGGCATCAGAGGAACATATGAGCTCACGTGGGACGAGAGACCGACCTCTGCCCCCGCCAGCTTCATAACAGACCCCAGCGGCGTATTCGCGCAGACTGTGAAACGTAGCCTGGAGGCTGAGCTGGGTGAGCCCGTCAAGCTGGCCCTGGCCAGGAGCGTAGCCGACACCAACCACATAGCAGTACACGGCGGCGTCCCCACAGTGATCCTAGGGCCCACGGGGGGCAACACCTGCGAGGCAAACGAGTGGGTTGACGTCGAGTCGCTGCCCCAGACATGCAGAGCCATAGTGAGGTCCATAGTGGGCCTTCTCGGCGAAGCCTAGGGGATGAGCTGTTGTACCCGAAGGAGATGAACTACGAGGTTGAGGCCGTCTGGGATGGGTTGACGGGCGGAAGTGTGGCCGTGGGAGAGTACACTGTGAGCTTCGACACGCCCCCTGAGTACGGTGGGACGGGCTCAGCGCCGTGCCCCGACCAGCTGTTCCTCTCCGCCATAGGGGGCTGCCTTATCGACACGTTCCTCAGCTTCAAAAACAGGCTCGGAGCCGAGACACGGTCATTGAAGGTCAAGACAGCGTGCAGGGTCGAGATGAGGAACCCTGACGGCTACAGGCTTACACGCGTATCAGCCGTGATACGCGTCACCCCCGAGGAAGGAGACGAGGAGCGGAACAGGAGGTGTGCGGAACTGGCCCGCGACTACTGCCACATAACGAGGTCCATAGAGTCCGCCGTGCCCGTGGACGTTGAGATCGTTGTGGACGCCCTATGAACTACCCACCTCTGAAGAAGCGGTCTTTCTGATTCGCCTAAACGGCTCCTCCAGAAGTATATTTAAAAGCGCACACGTTCACTTCAGCACAAACTTTAAACGTCTTACCTTTTTTGTATGTACATGATGGTATGACTTCGGTCACTGTAAGAATCTCCGACGGCCTTAAGAGGGAAATCGATGCGCTCGGCGTCGAAGTCAGCGAGGTGACCCGCTCCGCCCTAGAGAATGAGGTAAAAAGACTTAAAAGAAAAAAGGCGAAAGAGGCCGCTGAGAAGCTCGGCAGACTGCTAGCTAACGTTCCCGACGAGGTGATTGTGAAGGCCGTCAGGGAGAGCAGAGACGAGAGATGAGGGCCCGCCTCTTCGACGCCTCATCGATCATGCTGCTCGCCAAGAAGTGCCCAGACAAGGCGTCGGCGACTCTGGAGGGAGAACATCTTCTCGACCTAACAATGTACGAGGTCGGTAACGCCATATGGAAAGTCAGCAAACTCGTCAATAAATCAGATAAATCGGCTGCCTTGGACGCTGTTGAACAAGCCTACTACTTGACGGCGTTGATGGAGGTCGCGAAGGTCGAAGGCGTAGAGGGGCTTACCGGCACCATGGAGATAGCCTTCGATGGAGGCCTGAGCTTCTACGATTCAGCCTATCTGCATACCGCAAAGAGATGGGGTCTGACTCTCGTAACCGAAGACGAGCGTCTCTTCAGGAGGGCGAGGGAAGTCGGCGTGGACTGCGTCAAGGTCGGGGATATAGAACACGAATTCTGATTAAGGTTTTTCATAGGTGCGTATCAGCATGTTGAAGTGGTGTTCGAGAAAGGCATTGTATGTTCGGCGGCAGAGGTGTAGCTGCTCCTTAAGCTCTGCCACCTGAATTATTGATGGTTTGAGGCCGTGATTGCAGGAAATCATCAACGGTTTTTCTGCTTCGAACCTACTTCGAAATTAACCCACACCATGTCTGACATATACATGTTCAATTCATCCCATGATTTTAGTCATGGGCTTTGAATACGGATCGTAAAGGTTTAACAGGGTTCAGGCGCCTATCTCCAGACCATGAGCTCTGGGATAGGCATACTTGTGGTCGGCAACGAGATACTGGACGGCGTCGTCCTGGACACCAACAGCCAGTGGCTCATCAACCGGCTTAAACCCCTCAACTTCATGGTAGACGAAGCCATTACTGTGAGGGACAGCTTCCCCGAGATCGGAAGAGGGCTCGGGAGGCTCATGGATGACGGCTGCATCATAGTGTTCACCACGGGTGGTCTGGGGCCGACCTACGACGACATGACAGTGCAGGGGGTAGCCGGGGCCCTGGGGCTCCCTGTTGAGCTGAACCACGAGGCCCTGGCCATTGTTGCAAGGCAGTACAGGACGCTCCACGAGAGGGGGATCATTGAGTCAGGTGAGTTAACTGACAGCCGAAGGAAGATGGCTATGTTACCTATGGGGGCTAAGCCTCTGGACAACAGGGTGGGTGGGGCCCCCGGGGTGCTCGTGGAGGCTAGCGGATCGACCATCATATGCCTGCCAGGCGTCCCTCTGGAGATGAAGTGGATATTCGACGACCAGGTGGCGCCGCTCCTCAGAGCCAGGGTCAAGGGAGCCTACGCCGAGGAGATAGTGAGTCTGCCCCTGAGGGACGAGTCGACGCTGTCACCCATCATCGACCGGGTGATGGAGGAGGCGCCTGACGTCTACGTCAAGTCCATGGTGAAGCCTTACGGGGAGGAAGGGATACGGCTCTGGGTGAGCTCAAAGGGCGAGGACAGGGATGATGTGGAGAATCGGGTGAGACTAGTAGTGGAGCGCCTAAGGCGGCTGACGCGTGAGATGCTGCCCAACGGGTGAACCCAACCCCATATAAGTTGGAAGCAACCAAGAAATCGGAGAGCTGAGCCCCTTGAAGGTGGACGACCTCGACGTGCCGCAGCAGGTAAAGCGCATTCTACTGGACAGGGGCATCGAGGAGCTTTACCCTCCGCAGGCCGACGCCATAAATACAGGGGTCCTGGATGGAGGCAACCTTGTGCTGGCTAGTCCCACGGCCAGCGGCAAGACTCTCATAGCCGAGCTGTGCGCAATGAAGCACGTCCTGGAGAGGGGTGGAAAGGTGCTGTACCTGACGCCGCTCAGGGCGCTGACGTGGGAGAAATACGAGGAGTTCCAGGCATACACCAAGCTGGAGAAGCCCGGCGGAAGAAAGATCCGGGTGGGTGTCAGCACAGGCGACATGGATAACAGCAGCCCCTGGCTGGAGGCCTACGACATAGTCATCTGCACCAACGAGAAGTGCGACAGCCTCCTCCGCCACAGGAGCCCCTGGATGAGCGGCATCAGCCTGGTCATAGCCGACGAGGTCCACCTCATAGGCAGCGACAGGGGCCCGACGCTGGAGGTGAGTCTCGCCCGGCTGAGGCAGATGAGCCCAGGCATACAGGTGCTCGCCCTCAGCGCCACGATCAGAAACGCCGAGGAGATAGCGGGCTGGCTGAAGGCGAAGAGCGTAACCACTGATTGGAGGCCCGTGGAGCTCAAGGAGGGGGTGGCCATGGGCGGCCACATAACCTTCAAGGACGGCTCGGTTAGGAGCCTGGAGGACCACCACAAGCAGGACGCCGTCAACCTTGCACTGAACGCCCTTCAGGGTAGGGGCCAGAGCCTCATATTCCTGGAGAGCCGTAAGAGGGCGGAGAGCACAGCCCGAGTGGCGGCCAACGCGCTCAAGAGTACACTCTCAAGGCGGGAGCTGACCCAGCTGCAGGGGGTCTCCGCCGAGGTGTCTGTCCACGGCGAGAAGACTAGGCTCACGGACGAGCTGGCCTACTGTGTAGCTGGGGGCGCGGCCTTCCACCACGCCGGGCTCAACCGGGATCACAGGCGGCTGGTGGAGGAGAGCTTCAAGAAGGGGGTCATCAAGGTCCTGGCGGCGACGCCGACGCTGGCCGCTGGCGTGAACCTGCCTGCGAGGACGGTGGTCATCGGCAGCTACAGGAGGTTTGTGCCGGGGTACGGTATGCACCCGATACCTGTCCTCGAGTACAAGCAGATGAGCGGCAGGGCCGGGCGGCCACAGTACGACGACTACGGTGAGGCGCTTCTGATCGCGGGCTCCGACGACGAGCTGGAGTACCTGATGAAGGACTATGTGCTGGCTGAGCCTGAGCGGATTGACAGTCGCCTCGCCCAGGAGTCGGCGCTGCGGGGTCACTCGTTGGCAGCGGTGGCCTCGGGCTACGCCCAGACTGAGGGAGGTCTGCTGGACTTCTTCGGCTCGACGTTCTACGGGTTCAACTACCCGACGACGGGGATCAGGCTCGTCCTGGGCAACATACTCAGGTACCTGGAGCGGGAGGCCATGATCGAGTACCGTGGGGACAGGCTGGAGGCCACGGACTTCGGCCGCAGGGTGAGTGAGCTCTACATCGACCCCTACACGGCCGTGGTCATCAGGGACGGCCTGAGGAGGGGCTCCCTGGACGTCACGGACTTCACTTGGCTTCACCTCATCTGCCACACGCCGGACATGAGGCCCGTGCTTCGGCCCAGGAGGGGGGACCTCGAGTTGGTGGAGACATACTTCGAGGACCACAGAGACGAGGTGGCTGTGCCTGTGTTGGAGGGCGAGGA
>DASWLJ010000210.1:0-3228 GCA_036396185.1 Bathyarchaeia archaeon
AAATCGCCGGGAAAGATGCCCGATAACGTGCGTAATTACGTACGAAATCATGCGGTTGGGCACGAAGATAAAGGACGTAATTACGTCCCTTATTTTCATGCCATGGCGATCACTGGTAAGTGTTTTCAGCCTAAGGGACAGCAGCTTATGCATGGGTTCAAAGCGCGTCAAACGGTACTCCAAGGACAAGCTCCACAGGGTGGGCCCGCCCAGGGTCTACGGTAGGGAGGCATCAGAGGCGGCCTTCCTGCTGGGCGGGATAGGGACCGGCAACTTCTCCGTCGGCGCCAGAGGCGACCTAAGGGACTGGGAGATATTCAACCGCCCGGCCAAGGGCCAGAAGCTGCCCTACAGCTTCTTCGCGTTAGCAGTCAACCAGGGAGGCAGAGTTACGGCCAGGGCCCTGGAGAGCAGGCTGACGCCCCCCTTCTCTGAGAGCCACGGCTTCCACCCCGGCTCCGCTGCGGGGCTGCCCAGGTTCCGTGACAGCCGGATGTGGGCCGAGTACCCCTTCGCCTACGTGGAGCTCCTGGACGAGGGGCTCCCCGTACGCGTGCTCCTGGAGGCTTACACGCCCTTCATACCCCACGAGCCTGATGACTCTGGGCTCCCGCTGGCCGTCCTGACGTACACTGTCCAGAATGTGGGGGACGAGGAGCTTGAGGTCACCGTCGCGGGCAGTCTGCTGAACGCGGTCGGCTTCACAGGCGTAGGTGACTTCGGGTGGGTTAAACCCGAGGATTTCGGAGGCAACGTGAACACGTACGTTGAGGAGAGGGGCCTCAAGGGCCTCAAGTTCACAGGCTCGAAGCATGGGGCGAAGAGCCTCCTCCATGGCTCCATGGTCCTAGCTACGCTGGAGAAGGACGTGACCGTGAAGCCCTACTGGTACAGGAGCGGCTGGTGGGACAACCTGAGGGAGTTCTGGGACGACCTGTCGGGCGACGGGCGGCTCACAGACCTCGGCTACGACGCGCCCAGCGAGGACGGCAAGACGGATGTGGGCAGCCTGGGTGTCGTGAAGACCATCGGCCCCGGGGAGTCGGTTGACTTCACGTTCCTCGTGTCATGGTACTTCCCCAACAGGCTGAAGAACTGGGACCAGAGGCTCGCTGAGTGCGGTTGCAAGGAATGCGGCGAGCCCGCGAGGAACAAGTACGCCGCTAGGTTCACGGACGCGTGGGACGTGTGCAGGTACTATGTCGAGCACCGTGAGCGGCTGGAGGGGCTTTCCTGCCGCTTCAGGGACGCCCTTTATGGGTCCACGCTCCCTGTCCACGTGCTGGACGCCGTAGCCAGCAACATAACCGTCATCAGGAGCAGCACATGCTTCTGGCTGGAGGACGGCACATTCCTCGCCTACGAGGGCTGCTTCGACGACGCCGGCTGCTGCAGCGGCAACTGCACACACGTCTGGAACTACGAGCAGACCCTCGGACACCTGTTCCCCAGCCTCGCCCGCAACATGAGGGAAACCGAGTTCAGGGTGGAGACGGGCGGCGACGGCAAGATGAGCTTCCGCGCCTACAACGCGTTCCCCGGCACCAGGAGCTGGGACAGCGTGGACGCGGCATCGGATGGCCAGTGCGGCAGCGTCATGCGCCTCTACAGGGAGTGGAAGCTGAGCGGGGACACAGGCTGGGCGAACGGCCTATGGCCCAAGGCGAGGCTCGCCCTGGACTATGCTTGCAGGACGTGGGACCCCGACGGCGACGGAGTCACGGAGGCCAAGCAGCACAACACCTACGACATCAGCTTCTACGGGCCGAACCCCCTCAGCGGCGCGCTGTTCCTGGGCGCCCTGAAGGCGGGCGTCCACCTGGCAGAGACCGCGGGCGACTACGAGGCGGCGGAAAGGTACAGGACCCTGTTCGAGAAGGGACGCGTGAACCTAGACAAGGCAACCTGGGAACGCGACTACTATGTTCAGCGGCTGGACGACGTGGACGCGTACAAGTACCAGCACGGCGTCGGGTGCCTCAGCGACCAGCTCCTGGGCCAGCTCAACGCCAGCCTAATGGGCCTCGGCTACCTCCTGCCGCCCCCGCACGTCAGGAAGGCCATCCGCTCCGTCTACGGGCACAACTTCATGAGGGACTTCACGGACCACGACAACACCCAGCGCACCTACGTCCTGAACGACGAGGCGGGGCTCCTCCTGTGCACGTGGCCCAGGGGCGGCCGCCCCGCATACCCCTTCGTGTACAGCCACGAGGTGTGGACGGGCGTCGAGTACCACGTGGCGAGCCACCTCATCCTAGAGGGCTACGTGGACGAGGGGCTCACATTAGCAAAGGCCGTGAGGGACAGGCAGGACGGGGTCAGGCGCAACCCCTGGGATGAGGTGGAGTGTGGCCACCACTACGCCCGCAGCCTGTCGAGCTGGGGCCTCCTCCTAGCCTTAAGCGGCTTCTCCTGCGACGCCGTGGAGAAGAGGATCGAGTTCAAGCCCAGGATAGACGCGGACGGGTTCAGCTGCTTCTGGAGCACAGGCGCAGCGTGGGGGACATACAGCCAGACGCTTGACAGGGAGACGGGCCGCGCACTGTGGAGCGTCGACGTTATCCACGGGAGCCTAGACGGATACACGGTGAACGGGAGGCGCCTGAAACCCGGAAAATAGGGGAGCCACAGGTCTACCCTAGCCTGCCCCTTCAGCCTAATATTGGCCTAGTTGACGGGGTGACCAAACGCCTTCTTCAGATTGCTATGAATGCTGAAAAATACAGTCATCCAAGACGCGGCCAATGAGTTAAAAGCCGTGCACCCCTTCTAAGCCACATGGGTCTTAACGAGGTAGCCATATCCCTCATAGCCGCCGGGCTCCTTGAGATCATCTACCCCATCGCGCTCGCCTTCCACGTCAAGAGGCGCCTGAAAACCGACTGGGGGGTCTTCTTCATAGGGTGCGCCATGTTCCTAGCGTCCCTCATCAGGATACCCCTGAACAACTACGCGACCATGGCGATACTTGGCGCGGGCCTGGGGCAGGTGACGATGATGCTGCTGTCAGCCTTCCCGTCGCTGACCGCCGGTGTATTCGAGGAGGGGGCGAGGTACATCGCATACAGGTTCCTGATTAAGGAGCACACGTTGGAGAACGGCGTCATGTACGGCGCGGGCCACGGCGGGATCGAGAGCATCTTCGTGGTGGGGATCAGCGTCCTCTCCACGGGCGTCATAATCCTCACCAACCCGTCACTGTTCCCTGCGTGGCAGCTTCAGGGC
>DASWLJ010000211.1:0-12855 GCA_036396185.1 Bathyarchaeia archaeon
CTCAGCGAAGGAGCCGTCGGCCCGCACGTACCGCCACACAAGCATGTCCCTGTCGTACAGCCTCTGCAGCAGCTCCTCGCGCCTCTCCGGGGGCAGTATGAACCGTCCCTCGCCGTGGGCCACGGGGCACTGCAGTACATAGCCAGGTTCCAGGCTGCCCAGCATCCCGCACCTGCCTCCGCCCACGTACCTCATCCTGATCCACCTGTTCTGGTACCCGTGGGTGCTGTTGCCCAGTGCTGCCTCGGGGTACTTGCTCTTGCCCTCCCAGCCTGGCAGGAATCCCATCTCCACCAACTGCTGGAACCCGTTGCAGATGCCTATGACGGGCTTACCCGAGTCTACGAAGGCTTCAAGCTCTTTGCCGATTCTGTACTCGCACTCCTTGGCCCAGATGGCGCCGCTGCGCACATAGTCGCCGTAGCTGAAGCCGCCGGGGAAGACCAGCGCATCGTAGTCCTCCAGGTTCCTGTCCCTGAAAATCCTCTGGGTGTGCACCAGGTCCACCTTGGGGCCAAGGTCCCTGAAGCTGCGCACGGCCTCCAGGTCGCAGTTGGTGCCCGGGGCCCTCATGAGCAGCACCCGTATGTCCTCCCGCTTCATCTCTTCGCCTCCAGTGGCGTCTTCCATGCCCCGATAAGCGCGTCCAGGTCCGCCTCCAAGAGAGTGGCTCCGTCCTTGGTCACTGTGAGCCTCCTATCCTTCTTCACGGCGCCTATGCACGTGTGGGGCGAGTCGCCCATAAGCGTCTTGAACGCCTCGGTCTTGGACGCGGGCACCTCGACCAGCAGCCGCCCGTTGCTCTCACTGAACAAGGCGAAGTCGTCACGCATGGGCTCTGAAACAGGCAGCTTACCTATGTCCAGATCCAGGCCCAGGTCGCCCGTGAACGCCATCTCGGCTACGGCCACGGCCAGGCCCCCCTCACTGCAGTCGTGGCACGCACGCACCAGGCCCCCATCCATGGCGTCCAGCACTCTCCGGTACGCCTTGACGTTAGCTTCCGCGTCCACTTTGGGCACTGAGGCCCCTAGCTCACCGTGGAGCCTGAGGTACTCGCTTCCGCCCAGCTCGGGCCTAGTCACGCCCACCATGTACAGCGCGTCGCCCGGCTCCTTCAGCTCCATGCTTACAGCCTTCCTGATGTCCGGGACTATTCCTAGCGCCGTGACAAGCAGCGTGGGGGCCACGGGCCCCAGGGGGCTCTCATTGTATAAGCTGTCCTTGCCTGACACGAAGGGCGCACCATAGACCTTAGCCGTGTCGTAGCAGCCTCGGCACGCGTACACCAGCTGGCCCAGCCTGTCGCTGTACTCGGGGTTGCCCCACGTGAAGTTGTCCAGGAGCGCCCAGCGTCTGCCGCCGACGCAGACGCTGTTCCTGATGGCCTCGTCTATGACCGACGCCGCCATCCAGTAGGGGTCGATCTTCCCGTACCGGGGGTTGACGCCGCAGGCGACGCTCACGCCCCTCCACGACTCGTCCAGGGGCTTCAGCACCGCGGCGTCGCCGGGCTCCGCCCTCCACCCCTGCAGAGGCTTGATGACGGTCTGTCCCTTAACCTCCTGGTCGTAGCGGCGCACGACCTTCTCCTTGCTGGCTATGTTGTACGCCTTGAGCAACCGGAGCAGAGTCTCGCCCAAGCTCTTCGGATTTGGTACCTTCGGGTCGGAAAGCTTGGGGGGCTTCCAGTTCGTCTCCCGCTCCACCTTGGGCGGGTTGAACAGCGCCTCAAGCACCAGGCTCCCTATGAGCTCCCCCCTGTAGTGTATCTTGGCGAGACCCGTCTCGTTGTACTGGCCTAGGACAGTTGCCTCCACCTGCTCGTCCCCGAAAATCTGTAGGACCCTCTCAAGGTTCCCCGGCGGTACGGCCAGCAGCATCCGCTCCTGGCTCTCACTGATCCATACCTCCCAGGGCGCAATCTCCGCAGCCTTCAGCGGCACCCTGTCCAGGTGCACCTCCACGCCCAGCCCGTACCTTTCGGCCGTCTCGCAGACCCCGCAGCTGAGGCCGCCGCCCCCGATGTCAGTGATGCCCGAGCCCAGCCTCAGGTCGCTGATCTGTTTCACGGCGCGTTTGATCTTCTCCTCCTCGATGGGGTTGGCTATCTGTACGGCGGGCCTGCTCACGGCCTCGGATTTCTCGGTGAGCTCCGCGGAGGCGAATGTGACTCCGTGGATGCCGTCCAGGCCGGTCCTCCCTCCGGCCAGCACGACGTGGTCCCCGGCCTTGACCTTCCTCACGTACTGGTTCTTGGGCAGTACGCCCAGGCAGCCGGCGTACACCACCACGTTGCCCGTGTAGTCGTCGTCGAAGACGGTTGCCCCGTTCACCGTGGGGATGCCTATGCTGTTGCCGTAGCTGCCGATGCCGTCCACCACCCCGTTGAACAGGTACCTGGGGTGCTTCACGCCCTCGGGGAGCCGCTCGTACGGGTAGTCCGGGGGCCCGAAGCAAAGGACGTCCGTGTTGGCTATGGGGTCAGCCCAGACGCCCATGATGTCCCTGATGACGCCACCCAGCCCCGTGGCGGCCCCTCCGAAGGGCTCTATGGCCGAGGGGTGGTTGTGAGTCTCCACCTTGATGGCCACAGCCACGTCGTCCGTCAGGTCCACGATGCCGGCGTTGTCCTCGAAGACGCTGAAGCACCAGCCGGGTTTAAGCTCGTCGATGAGCCGCCTGAAGTATGTCTTCAGGAGGCCGTCGATGACGCCCCCCGGCGTCCTGATCCGCCCCTTGAAGGTCTTGTGGCTGCAGTGCTCGCTCATGGTCTGGTCGAAGGTCTGGAGCTCGATGTCTGTGGCCCTCCGCTCCCGCAGCAGGTAATGGTCCCTGATGTACCTGAGCTCGTCCAGGCTCAGCCCCAGGCCCAGCTCCTCGGCGACCTCCCTGAGCTCACCATCACCGGCGTTCATGAGGTCCACAAGGTGGTGGCTGAAGGGCAGGCCGCCCGACGTTACCCTGCTCATCCTTCCTCACTTATCTCGAACCTGTAGTCGTCCTTGGTGGGGTTGGTGAGGAGCCTCCGGCACATCTCGTCCATCAGCGCGTCGGCCTTCTTCCTGTTCCCCGCCTCGAAGGTGACCTCGTAGGCCTTGCTCGCCCTTACATCGTCGACGGGGTAACCCAGGCCTCTCAGGGCATCGGCCGTGGTCTCGCCCTCGGGGTCGCTGTAGCCCTTCTTGAGGGTGACGTATACGAAAGCCTTGAACTTCACATCCATCCGCCTCTGTCGCCGGTGCACGGTCGAGCCAACTGAACGTGCGACCAGCCGCATTTATTTAATGAAAGTGTAAATATATAAAACATTTTACCGGTCGAAATAACATATAAACTGCAAGTTTAATGGTTGGGTTAACTTGTGAGAACCCTAAAAGGGGAAAAGGGGGGACTCCGTCGGGCGCTAGCTACTCAACAGGATAGCGACGATGAGTCCATAGATAGCTAGGCCCTCGCCCAGAGCTACGAAGAGGAGCGACCAGATGCTAAGCTCCGGCCTCTCCGTCAACATCTCTGCTCCAGCTTTCGCGGCGACCATGATACATAGGGCGGAAGCGAACGCAGCCCCAATCATGGTGAGTGCACCGGTCAGCAAAGGCCATGCAGATTCAGGAATCATGCCACCTTCACCTCCTCCAAACAATATCACGATAGTAAACAGAACATTGACAACAACAGTGAAACCACCGAAGGCGTTCAAACTGACACCCCAGACGGGTGTGCTCTTCCCCTCCATCTCGGCCGACGCGCTGATGATCGAGCCCTGGGTCATGGACCACGCCGCCGCCAGGATGCTGGTGCTGACGATTATAGCGCTGGGTAGTAGCTCAGACAATTATACGCCCTCCAGTGTTCTGCTGTGTTGTGAGATAAAGCGGTTTCACAGTCGACTCTCACCTATTCTCACCTTACTCAATCCTCTGTACATAAATATCTTTTCAAAAAACAGAGCGATATTAGAGGAGAAAAAAAGGGAAACAGGTCAGCTGCCTGAAGCCTCCGCTCTGATCCGGAAGGGCTTGAAGGGTATCCCTGTCCCGTGGAAGAACTTGCCCATGAACTCGTAGTACAGCAGCCTGAGGCTCTGGACGCTGCTGGATATGAACTCGAAGCTCAGCGCTATTATGTTCATGATGAGCAACCCCAGCACTCCGCTTCCTATGGCTTCGCCCATGGCTTCGCCTGCCCCCGCGAGGCTGGCGTGGGCTAGCGCGAAAGCGGCGATACGGAGGAAGCTGAACAGGTTCGCCAGTCCCTCAACGAAAGTCATCAGGAGGCCGCCCACTCCCTCGCCTACGGCCTCTATGGTCACTCCGTGGCCGTGGATCAGGGAGTGTAGCACGGGCTCAGCGAAGGATAGCAGCATGCCCGTCAACATGAGTTTGAAGGGCCAGTTGGACACGAGGACGATGACGTCCAAGCCCTCTGTGAACATGCTTCCCGCTGACAGGTACAGGCCCAAGACGTACAGGCCCATACCGAAGCCGTGCTCGCCCAGCATGCCAACGTAGTTCTTCTCCTTGAACGCATTGAAGGCTCCGAGAAGAGCCCCGAAGATGACCTCCACGGCTCCCACCAGGAATATCAGGTTCATCAGCTCACCCACCTCATGCACCGGGTTGGGCATTATGGGGTAGTGGAAGGGCAGCTCTATGTGGGCGCTGTGCAGCCAGTTGCTTATGCCGTGCTCCACCAGGAAGAACGAGTCGTACATGAAACCGAACACTATCGCCGCCATGCCCATGGGGATGAACAGGGCCATGAGGTACCTCATCATGCCCTTCTCGAACCGCTTATGCAGGGCGATGCCTATCAGCAGATATACGAGGCCCTGGCCGATGTCCCCGAACATTAGGCCGAACTGGAAGCAGAATATCAGCACCGAGATATAGCCGGGGTTAAACTCCTCGGCTGAGGGCCAGCCCCTGAGCCTGGTGAGTATCCAGGACGGCGCCAGGAACCCCGGCATCTCCATGGGGGGCGTCGGGGCGTGCTCGTCCTCGTGCCCGATCTCCTCGGTCTCCACGAAGAGGGTCTCACCCACCTTTTTCTCAACTAGCCCAATGATGCTTCTCAGCTCAGGTATCCTGCTCTCAGGAGTGTAACCCTGGATGACGCTGATGACCTTACTCCTCAACACCGGTGATGATGACCTCGACAGCGCGTTGAGAATGTTGGTGTAGAAGCTGATCCTTCCCAGAAGCTCAGCCTGCTCACTCTGGAGCGCGGCGATCTCGTCTTTATGCTTCACCTCATTTTCTTTGAGCTTACCCTCATACTCCTCCTTCAGCTCCTGTACGCGTTGCTGGTACCCCTTCTCGAGAACCCGCTCAGGAGTTTCATCCTCGGAGACATGTTTTTTGTCAAGCTCCACGAGCTGGGCGCGATACTTCTTGATGGCCTGCTGCCTTTTAGTGGGGTCCAGGACGAGGATGACGTCTCTGGGGTCCAGCACATCAAAAATGTCCTTTATCTCAAAGACTAGGAATAGGGCCTCGATCCATTTACGGCTCTCCTCTGACCCAAAGATGAAGAGAAGGCTTTCCTCTTCCGACATCTTGGTGGCCCTGGAGTATGTTTCAGGGTATCGCTTCAGGTACTCGTTTATTCTGGGGATGATGTCGTTCTGCACGACGCCGACAGCGAAGCAGTTCTTCAGTTCCTCAGGCTGTAGGGCCTCAATGGACTCAAGTCTTGCTTTGAGGGTCACTCGCTCAGTCCACTGCTTTGTCTTGGCCGCCTCGAACTGCTCCTTCTCCTTGTCAAGCTTCTCCTGGAGCTCGGAGACAAGCTTGTTGTTCATTGAGTGGAAGTTTTCTTGGCTTGCCGTGTGTTTGACTACGAACACTTTCGCCTCGTTGATGAGTGCCTCAACCTTCTCTTCAGGCTGAAGGGCGAAGCTCCTCAGCTCCTCCACATCAGGGGTCCTCCGCTCAACTTTCATATCGCTTAAGCCTATCGGCTCGACGAGACGGGTGCGGACTCGCTGGTAGAGTTCCTTGTAGTCAACCCCCAGGTCTAATGGCGCCCTGAGTCCCTCGAACTCGGCTCCGGTTACATTTTTTAAGTGTAACACACCAGCCCTCCCTAAGGACTCCAGTACCAATCCCTCATACTCGGGGGGAGTGATGATGGTGACCTTCTTCATCAAAGTGGTTCACAATTAAGGATTTCTTTTTGATAAAAAGTTTTCCTAGTGGGGTGAAGCATCTGTCGCCCCGCCAGAGCCTTTGGAGCCGCCTTGTTCAGCTCATTTTTTCCTCAGGAGCGGCCTGAACTGAGCCATAGATGAAAGTGTGACGGCCCGCACCATGTCCGTCTCGGACACTATCCCCACGAGCTCTGCACCGTCGCTGACGAGGAGCCGCCGAATCTTCTTGTTCTTCATGATCCTCATGGCGTCGAGTATCGGCGTGTCCTTCTTCACGGAGATTAAGGGTGTGGACATGATCGCCTCCACAACGCACTCACGGGGGTCCCTGCACTCGACGATCACCCTGCTGAGCAGGTCGCTCTTTGTGACTATCCCCACCGGTTGGCCGTCCTGGGTAACGACGATGCTTCCAATCCCGTGTTCCAGCATGACCTGGGCCGCCTCCTTGATGGATGACTCCCCGCTTATCGTGATCAGATCGTTCGCGACGTCGGCGACTACAGATGGGAACCTCTCCATTCTCGCTCCTCCATTATTCCTTGGGGAACCCAGCGTGGATCAGGGTCGTCGTGGATTCCACGCCGTCAATAGTACGAAGCTTGCTGAACACGAACATGTCCAGGTCGTCAAGGGTCTTAACCTCGACCTTGATGATGATGTCATACTCACCGTAGGTCGTGATCACTTCCTTGACCTCGGGGAGCTCCTTGACCTTGTTGTAGACCATGAGGTCCTTGGCTGGCTGAACCCTGGCGAGCGTATAACTGATAACCAACTTGATCTAGACCTCTACTCTACTACATGGTTAAATAAAATTTAGGTTTATAGGTTTTGTATGGCTACCGTGAGTTCCTTCAAGCCGAGGTCGTCCATGACCTTCGATACGGCTGAGGAGTCCACGCTGGCCGCTGCCCTGATCAGGGTCTCTATACCGGTGGGGGAGGCGAGCTGGTCCTGCCTCCACAGGTAGATGATCTTCTTGGTCATCTCGGTGGATATGGCGTCCTTCTCATCCGAGTCTAGGATGATGGACACCAGTCTGTCTGACAGTGTCTTGTACAGAGATACCGGGACCTTGTTTACGGCTTCCATATCGGTCAAACGTACAATAACAGTTGATGAATATAGCAACAACCATTAAGAAAAAGATAGATCAATTAGAAAAAATTAGGGTTTCTTTAACAAAAATATATGTTTTCAATAGTTTCTTTAAGGCTAACCGAATCATATTGTAAATGTATTTAATTATAACAGTATACACATGATATTATTTAACATATATGTGTTGATTTTGCATGGTCTCCAAAATTTCTTCAATTTCATTAAAGAAAACACAAATAAATCTGTGGAAAACGTAAGTCTTGTTGTGGAAACTAAAACTATTTCTACTTGAACGTCATATAGTTAATCGACATGTCTCTTGACATTCTAGACCTCAAAATAGTGAAATGTCTCACGGAGGACGGCCGATGCACTTACAAGAAGATAGCGGAAGAGGCCGGCGTGAGCGAGGCCACTGTGAAGAACCGCATAGACAAACTCATGGAAGAAGGCATAATCAAAAAGTTTACAGTGATAATGGACTACCACAAGCTCGGCCGAGCCATCAAGGCGTTCATAGGCCTCAGGATACAGCCCGCTAAGCTCCCTGAGATCGTGGAACACATCCAGAAGAACCCTGACGTGCACGTCCTGTACCGCACCAGCGGCGACGTTGACCTCCTCATAGAGGTCATCTTCGAGCAGATGGAGGACCTTAACAAGTTCCTCGAGAAGGAGCTAGCCCTAGATGGGATCCTCGGAACCGTGGTCACCATAGTCATCGGCCCCTATAAGAGGTGCCCATGGACCGGCCTCTAGATCCAGGCGTCCTCTTTGGGCTCCATCACCTTGAATATTATCAGGTCCTTGATGCTGGTGGCGTGCTCCTCCAGATTCACCTTGAACATGGTCTCAAGGTAGCCCTTCAGGTACTGGGGCGGTACCGCGGCGCTCTCTATCTTTATCTCGTCCTCGATCTTCTCGAAGGTGCCCCAGCCCAAGTTCTGGAGCTCTTTGAGCACTAGAGGCCAGTTTGCCTTCTTGGTCAGGTTGATGTCCCTGAACTCCGGTTTCAGGACCTTCCTCTTGAGGGCTGTCATGCTCCCCGCCCGGTACGTCTCGTACTCTGTGAGGCCCTCGAAGAGGTCCAGGAGCATGCCGCGGTCCATTATGATGACCCTGTTGTCGCCGATGCGGTAGATGTCAGGGAGCCAGTCGTGCATGGAGAGCTTCCTGAAGAGCAGCAGCGCCTTGTGCAGAGCCTCGTTCTTGTTCTTGATGTAGCGCGTCCTCTCGAGGAACTCCAGGTAGTTATAGAGGTCGTCATCTATCTCGATCTTGAACTCCTTCAACGCCGAGCCTCCAGCACACCCATTTAACCACCATGATCTTTTGGTCTTTTATCTTCGCCCTTTTCTCCTAAGCTGTCAAGCCTCCTAATAAGGAAATACATCATGAGGCTGTACTGAACCAGAAGGAACAAGATCACGCCGAGAGCCACATACGTGTTATCCGGCCTCTTGTAGAGCACCAGCACAACGGCGATGATCATCCCGACTATGGGGAAGCTCAGTAGTGCGATGATGAAATGGCGGTTAGCCTTCATTATCTCGCTTACGCTGGGCTTCCTCTCGGTCAAAATAATCTCCTTTACTCATGTTTAAGGAGAATAAAAGGTTATGATCTGGTAACTAGTTTCGCCTGAATAGGGCGGATGTTGATTATGACCCGGTTCTCCATGTGAAGCGGGCTGAACCAGAACCTCCTCTTCTGGGACGGCCTCCAGTAGAGGAACCACCACCTCCACTTGCCTCTGACAGTCTCATTGTCCGCGAAGGAGGCTTCGCCCTCGACCTCGTAGTAGTCCCCCTCCTTCTCGGCCGGGAAGGTCAAGATAACCCGAGGGTTCTTCTCTATGTCCCTCACTTTCCTTGTCCCTCTCTCGGTGGGGAACCACATTATCTGGTAGGGACTCTCATTAAAGTTGGTCATCTGTCGACTGTTCTCCTTGTCACCGTCAAAGGTGGTCAGGAAGATGACCTTAGCTCTGCTGAAAGCCTCCTCCATGCCTTCGATCTTGTTCATTCTCCCACGCTCCTGTTGGATAATGTATCAGGGGAACGGCGTTTAAAATAAGTTAAGGCAAATCCCCCGCGGTGAGCTTGCCTCCATCGTCGTACCCTATGAGCCTGTTCAGACTATTTAGGGAGCCGCACCGATAATGGGTATTTTACCCATATGTAAATTATAAATAAAGCGGCGGGCCTATTAGCAATCGAGTAGCCCATGCCGAAGCCGATAGGAACCTGCGGCGCCACCAAGATGAAGATACTGGCTATAATGTCTTTCAACTACAGCAACGGCCAGGACTCCTACGGCTACGACATCTGGCAGAGGCTGAAGAACAACTTCTACACCTACATGAACGAAAACGACGTGAGGAACGTCTACCACCACCTGAACGACCTGTGCTCCCTAGGCTACATCGCCAAGAGGAGCGAGGACGAGGAGTGCCCCAAGTGCTACTACACCCTCACACCAATGGGCGACGGCCTCAGACACAGGTACACACGCTTCATAGACATCTTACAGGGCTCGGCCGCTGAGGCGTCCACAGGTTCACCTTAGGTGGAACCCCACCTTAACAGTGTCGCCCTCGGCCAGGCCCTCCGCGGCCTCAGTGTCCAAGGTCAGCTCGACTTCCTCTCTATCCAAGGATACTATCATGTGGGCTTCGCCGTCCCTGATGGCGATGGACTGGACCACCCCCTCAACGGCCTCCGCCTCATGTACGGCTGAGACCTTGGCTATGGTCGCTCTGAGCCTCTCGAAGTCGTCTATGAGGTGCCTTCCCAGCTCCGTGTTCTCGGTTCGTCCGCCTCCCAGTCTGCCCCCCTTACTGGCCGAGATGAGGGGCTCCCCTAAGGTCTCCTCGGCCTTGCGTATAAGGCCCCAGGCGTACCTGTAGCTCATGCCGAGGGACTGGGCGGCCTCCTTCAACGTCCCCGTCTCGTCGATCTTCTTGAGGAGGCTGAAGACTCCGGGCCCGAAGACGTATCCCTCCTCTGTCTCCAGCCAAAGCTTGAAGGCTGGCCTGGTCCTCTTCATGGGTTAAACTGATGTTTTTTGGTTGATAACGTTACGGGTCTGAGCCGTGTTTGTGTGCTGTGTTCTACACACATTTTCTTAATACTCTGCTACAGAAAATATTGCCCAAACCCAAGTTACTGGATTAAGTGAATCACGGAGAAATGAAGATGTGGATTAAACGCAGAGGCATGACCGGTCTGGAGACCGCTATAATACTAGTCGCATTCGTCATCACGGCCGCGGCCTTCGCCTTCGTCATACTCAACATGGGTTTCCTGACAGCCGAGAAGGCCCAGTCAGTCATCGCCACGGGGATGGCTGAGGCCAGCAGCTCCATGCTCATAGACAACGGCGTGGTTGGCTACTTCTCCAACACGACGAACGTTCCCGTGTCCCAGGCCAACATCTGCTTGACGAAGGTCGTGTTCTACATCAAGCTCAGCCAGGGCCATGAGCCCATAGACGTGAGCGACAACCGCCTGGTGGCCACCTTCACCAGCGCCAGGTGCCACGGCGAGCTCTACGACCAGAACGGCACAATCATGACCATCAAGAAGGTCACGGGGGACAGCGACAGGCTTCTGGAGACGGGTGAGAAGTTCAAGGTGGAGGTGGACTTCACCGAGATGCTTCTCACAGACGTCGACCCGAGCCCGGCGACGCGGCCCGACCTGTACGCGCACCCCTATGAGAGGTACAGGATCGAGGTCAGGCCCAGCCAGGGAGCTGTCATGACCATAGAGCGCATGGTGCCCGCCGTCTACAGCGCCGTAATGACGCTGGAGTAGGGCGTCCAGCCTCTACCTCTTTTATATCTTACAGCCTAGTAATGGGACATGTTAAGCCGAGACGCCTTCCTAGGCGTACGAGTGCTGGACATGAGCAGGGTGCTCGCGGGCCCCTTCTGTAGCATGATCCTCGCGGACATGGGCGCCGAGGTCATCAAGTTGGAGGTGCCCGGCAGCGGAGACGACTCCAGGGAGTTTCCCCCGTTCATGGGGGGCGAGAGCCTCTATTACGTGAACCTGAACCGGGGAAAGCGGAGCATAACCCTGAACCTGAAGACGGAGCAGGGCAAGGTCATCTTCATGGAGCTTGTTAAGCGCTGCGACGTGCTCATAGAGAACTTCAGGCCGGGCACCATGGAGCATCTGGGGCTAGAGTACGAGGAGCTGAAGAAGATCAACCCGCGGCTCGTCTACGCCGCCATCTCAGGGTTCGGCCAGACGGGGCCCTACAGGGACAGGCCCGGCTACGACATCATCGGCCAGGCCATGGGGGGCCTCCTAAGCATCACGGGGTGGCCCGACTCGCCCCCCACCCGCTCAGGGACCGCCATAGGTGACATCCTCAGCAGCCTCTTCTGCTGCATAGGGATACTGGCGGCCCTCAACGTCCGTGAGCGCACCGGCGTGGGCCAGATGGTGGACGTATCGCTGGTGGACAGCGTCTTCGCGTCCCTGGAGAACATTCCCCAGAAGTACTACGTGGAGGGCCGCATCCCCGGCAGGATAGGCAACAGGTACGAGTTCGTCTACCCCTACGACACCTTTAGGGCTAGGGACGGCTGGGTGGTGATAGGGATAGCCAACGACGCCATCTGGGCCAGGTTCATAGACGCCACAGGGCTGAGGAGCCTGGGCGAAGACCCGCGCTACGGCACCAACAAGCTGCGCGTCGAGAACCATGAGCCCCTCAGGGAAGCGCTGGAGGTTTGGACTCTAGCCCACGGTAAGGCTGAGATCGTTAAGCTGCTGAACGACAGCAGGGTGCCATCGTGCCCCATCTACGACATCAAGGAGGCCTCCGAGGACCCCCACATCTCGCGCGCCAGGGGAATGGTCGTGGAGTTGGACCAGCCCGGCCTGGGAAAGGTGAAGGTCCAGGGGAACCCCATCAAGATGACCGCAACAAGGCCGGTACCCAGAGGCCCCGCGCCGGCCCTCGGCGTGGACACCGAGGATGTCCTCCGAGAGCTTTTAGGGGTCGCGTCCGAGGAGTATATGAAGCTCGTGGATTCCGGTGTAGTCTAGTGTTCACAAGCGGAGACAGTGGCAAGCTTCAACGGATGCGGCGCCTCAGGGACAGGGCCGACGCCTGTACACGGTGCAGTCTATCGGGTTCGAGAACCCGAGCAGTGGTGGGCTCAGGCAGCCTCGACGCCTCCGTTGTCCTGGTGGGTGAGGCGCCCGGCAGGAAGGAGGACGAGACGGGTCTACCCTTCGTCGGGTCCGCGGGGAGGCTGCTGGACCGGCTGCTGGCGGAGGCGGGGCTCAGCCGGGAGGGTGTCTTCATCACCAACATCGTGAAGTGCAGGCCGCCTGGGAACAGGAGGCCCAAGAGGACCGAGGTGGAGCCGTGTGAGCCCTACCTGGACGAGCAGCTGAGCATCATAAGGCCGCGCGTCGTGGCCCCCATGGGCAACAGCCCGCTGGCGTACTTCCAGGGTAGGTACGGCCTCCCACGTAAGGTCGTCGGCGACGTCCACGGCGATGCCTTCACGGTGAGGGAGAGCTGGGCCGAAGTCACCCTGATGCCCCTGTACCACCCCGCGGCGGCCATCTACA
>DASWLJ010000212.1:0-16465 GCA_036396185.1 Bathyarchaeia archaeon
GGAACTTGAGGACACGGTAGAGGAGCTCAGGAGGGAGCCCCAGGGAGTCTCCAAGAGAGACTACGACGAGACACTCCGAGACCTCGAGGAGAAGGGGCTCGTGGAGAAGGGCCCCCACACGGTCAGGCTCACATCCAGGGGGGCCCGAGTCATGGGCCAGGGATTCCTGTCAAGGATACTGCTGAACCTGGAGAGGAGGGGCCTTGGCCCCCACAAGATCGAGGACGCGGGCACCGGGGCGTGGACAGGGGCCACGGTGCGCCCCTACGAGCCCGGGGACCCCTACCACAGGATCAACATAGAGAGGACGCTCCTGGCGGCCCTGGAGCGTGGGGCACCCATGAGCGGCTTCACGGGGGGCGACTTCAGGGTCTGGGAGCCCCTTCACAGCACCGAGCTCCACTTCGGAGTGCTGGTGGACCAGAGCGCCAGCATGAGGAAGAAGGGGAAGCTTGAGGCCGCAGTTGAGACGGCGCTGGCTCTCTCAGAGCTCATGAGGGGCCTGTACCCCGAGGACAGGCTAAATGTGATAGTGTTCAGCGAGGAGGTGCGGGAGGTGGAGCCCTGGATGCTGACGGCTGCAACCGTCCCCATGAAGTTCACCGACATCAGGGCGGCCCTCAGAGCCTTCCGGAACAGGGTGATCTATAAGCCAGGGAACAAGCAGTGCCACCTCATCACCGACAGCGCCCCCAACTACCTGGACGGCGAGTTCGTGGGGTTCACCAGGGCCACGGCCGCCGTCATGGATGAGGCCCGGCTGTACAGGATGCACGGCATAGTCCTCAACGTCATAATGCTGGACGACGACCCCCAGCTCAAGGAGATGGCTCAGAGGGTCGCTAGGGAGAACCTGGGCAGGGTAGCCTACGTGGACCCTGAGAACCTAGGAGAGGCAGTCGTCGAGGACTACCTCTCCCTCAAGTCACCCCTCGCGGGGTGAAGGAGGTAGCTCGGAGGCGGGGTCTCCTTCCCCTTCTTTAAACAAACCCCCCGCGTCCGCGCTCGTGGGGTCCATCCCCCAATCAAATAATGTGGTTTACGGAGACCCGTTAACTACCCCAACCCTGTAAAACGGATACCGTTCCCTGATAAGAAAAAATGAGAGAGAACAGTGATCAGCTAAACTATCTCCTTGGGCCGCCTAGTGAATATCTCGGGCTCGTACTCGATGGGCTCCCCCACGCTCCATAGGAAAATGTGAGCCGTGCTCGGCCCCACCCTCCTGAACCTGGCCTTGAGGCGCTTAACAACCAGGTCGTAGTTGTGAGTCTTGTCCAGACCATCGAGCCACCTCTGGAAGCTTTCGCTCTCAGCTGTTACCCTCTCGAACTCCCGGGCGTTTTCGATAGTGGCAACGATCTTGGGCTTGTTTCTTATTATACCAGCATCCTCACCGAGCCTCCTGATGTCGTCTGGGCCGTAGCCGGCCACCTTACCAATGTTAAAGTCTTCGAAGGCTCTCTGGAAGTTGGGCCACTTATTCGCCACCATCCTCCAGCTGAGTCCAGCTTGGAAGACGCAGCGGCTCATGTTCTCGAAGTACACATTATCGGAGGCGGGTCTCCTACCTCTGTGGACCCATCCTGGAAGCTCCCGGTTCTCAGGCATGGGTAATCCATCTGGTGATGACTAATTGAAGGTTTGGGGGCTCTCCTCGTTTTCAAATTGGTGGTCCGCCAACCATTAACCGATGACCATGGAGCCGAGGCAGGGGCCCAAGGACGTTGTTTCAAGGAGACACGGGGTTGTGAGCAGCAGCCACCCCGAGGTGAGCAGGATCATGGTGGATATGATGAAGGCGGGCGGAAACGCGGTGGACGCGGCCGACCCTCGGCGCCTGGGGGTCGCCCTCGGCTACTGAAAGCCATGGGCTTCAGTTGAGGCACATCAGGCTTGTAGACTCCCGCGTTTATCTGTCCTGACCCTTGCCCAGAGGAAGCTTGAAGGTCACCGAGGTGCCTTTTCCCTCCTCCGACTTCACACCTATGGAGCCCCCATGGGCTTCAACGGTCCTCTTACAGAAGGCCAATCCCAGACCCATGCCACCCGGCTTCGTGGTGTAGAAGGGCTTGAAGAGGTTGACCATCTCACCACTGGGAATCCCTCGGCCATTGTCCGCGACCTTGACCTCCAGCCCATCCCCCACGTTCCTCAGCGTCACGCTTACTGTCCCCTCAGTCCTTATCGACTCCACAGCGTTGTTGACGAGGTTCTCCAGAACCCTCCTAACCTTCAGAGGGTCCACGGAGACCGTGGCGACGTCCTCAGCCTCCACTTTAATGGATACCTTCGGAGGGTGAGGCATCTCCCTGACTGTGTCCTCCACAAGTCTCCTAAGATTTATAGGCGCCAGTGTTAGGGGCTCCTCCCTTGTCCTCAGGCGTAGCTCGTCCAGCATCCTCAAGGACCTGTCCACTGCGCCCTCGATGAGGCTCAGCATCTGGGGGGTGAGCTCCGGCTTCTGCTTGATCATGTAGACGGCGTTCTTCACGGACTGCAGGGGGCTGCGGAGGTCGTGGCCCACCATGGATGCTACCCTGCCAGCTGTGGTCATCCTCTCCGCCTCAAGAAGCTCGCTGCTCCTCTCATCCACGGCCTTCTCCAGCCGCTCGGTGTGCTCCCTGACCCTTTCCTGGGACAGCCTGGCGTCAGTCACGTCCCTGACGAGCCCTATGTACCCTGCCTTGGAGTCCCCCTTACCCTTGGACACCGGCTTGAAGATGGCCTCAAAGTAACTGACGCCCCTCTTCCTTGAGGCGTACTTTATCCTCGTGAAGTCCAGCCGGGCCTCGACGCGTATTTCCTCGCCCGACCTGAGTCTATCCTTTTGATCCTGTGACAGACTGCTGTCCCTGAAGATGTTCCAGCCGTGGAAGTCCTCCACGTTGCCTACCCCGAAATAGCCGAGGCTCGCCGGGTTAGCATCGATGATTGTGCCTTCGCTGTCGTAGATCTCTATGCCTATGGGTGACTCCCTGTAGATGCTTCTGAACCACTCATCTGGCTCTGTGAGGGCTCCCTCTATCCTCTTCCTGATGCGGCCGTAGGCCGTCTCAATGTAGAGGCTCAGGGTCTCCAGCAGTATCCTGTCGTTGTCGCTGAAGGCGTTTGGCTTCGAGTCAGCTACATGTAGGACGCCCTCCACTCTGCCCTCAAGCCTGAAGGGTACCATGAAGACGCTGCGTGGTTTGAATACATCGGGGAGCAGCGCGTGGACATAGTATGGGTCGTCCCTGGTGTCAGGGATCAGGGTCGCTCTGCCTTCCTTTACGCACCTGACCTGCGTCGAGCTTCCGTTGAGGAGGAACCGGAACTCCGCTTCCCCCATGTCCACTGGCCTAAAAACCAGTTCATCTCCCTCAATTAGGCCGATGCACCCTCTGTCGAAGCCCGCGACATTTAGAATAGAGCGCTGCGACGCCTTCTCCAGCTCCTCCACTGTGGTTGCTTCGCCTATTTTGACGGCGCTCTCGTAAAGCCTCTCAAGCTTCTCCTCTGACCTAACCTGCTCGCTGATGTTCTCGAAGGCGACCACCAGCCTGTCTCCGATTATGGGGAAGGCGGATAACCTGAAGTAGCCTCTGATCTTGGGGGATTCCCAGAGGAGCCTACCGTACTTGACCTGTGTGCCCTCCTTAACTGCCTTCAAGTACTCTTGCTTCAGCGGCGCACCCGTAAGCCCCCAAAGCTCGTCGAACTCTTTCCCGACGACCTCGTCTCTATCCATGTTGGTCTGCCTCATGGCCTCGGGATTGCAGTCGACGAGAACCAGCCTGTCGGGGGCGACGAACCTGTAGATGAAGACCCCGCTGGGAAGCTGCCTCAAGACGTGGCTGGAGGTCTGGAGGCTCTCCTTGAGCTCGTTCTCTGCGCGCTTCTTCTCCACGGCCTGTCTGATGCTCTTCGCCAGGACCCTGTAGTGGCCTGGGTTCATCTCTTTACGGACGTAGTCGTCCACCCCCACCATGAAGGCTGCCTGAGCCACTTCCTCGCTGCCGTGGCCTGTGTAGATGATGAAGGGTATGTCGTGGCTCTTCTTCACCTGTTCAGCGAACTTGATACCGTTTACCTTGGGCATCATATAGTCGGAGACGACGCAGTCGTACCGCTTCTCCTTTAGCCTCTTCAGGGCCTCCTCAGCCGAGCTCGCTGAATCTACTTCGAGGGCCACATCGCTCTCGCGTAGAAAGATCTCGAGAAACTTGGCGTGGTCCTCCTCGTCCTCGACGTGAAGCACCCTAATAACGCCCGCATCCGTCTGGTCTATCGGGAGCCCTCCTCTTCTGAATCTTCACCAGCCCTTTTTAAGTTTCATGAAACATGAATAAGAGTGTCTCCCTCGAGGTGCCCTTGACGTGAGGTTTATGCCCGTAGAGCCACCTAAGGGCTTCTTTTTCATAAGGGGGCAGTATGTTCCACCCTCCTTCGGCTTACTCTGTTTGGCGGCTCACCTTGAGGAGAAGTACCCTGAAGCCGAGGTGGAGGTGGTGGACTCACAGGCTGAAAGCCTCGACTGGCAGGGCATGGAGGATAGGGGTTCGGAGTTTATGCCCGACGTTGTGGCGCCCTCCGGGATGGCTACGTCCAACGCTTTCTACGCCATCAGAGTCGCGGAGTTTGCTAAACGGGTGAACTCCTCCCTAAACGGAAGAGGGGTACAGTTGCTTTTCATCTCCATCTCTCTCGCTGGACTGATGATCTTGGCGCGGCTGCCCTTCATTGACGGCGTCCCCCAGATATCTCTCCCGTTCCAGAAAGAGGTCACGGGAAGCCTGTTCATAGCTGTCTGTGTATTGGGTTTAGTGGCAGCGGTCTCGCCCCGCAGCCTCTGTGGGCTGGGCCACGGCTCGTCGTCTTCTAGGGCGGTGGGTCACCACCCGGACTGCGAGCGGTTTAGGGGCCACGTCGTTTGGTTCAACGGCCATCCTCTCTGCGCAGGCTGCAGCGGCTTAGCTCTCGGCGCCCTGATGGGGATCATAGGCTCAGTTCTCTACTTCTTCCTGGGGTTCCGTCTCTTTATGCCAGATGTGGTTTTCTGGTTAGGTGCGGCATCAGTAACCCTTGGACTCATCCAGCACTTCATTGACCTTGGCAGCCCCCACGTCCACCTATTACTGAACGTTGCTCTGGTCTGCGGCTCCTTCATGCTGGCCTCATCTTTGGACGCCATGGGGGTCAGCTTCTACGTGGAGGCGTACCACCTGGGGCTCGTGGTCTTCTGGGTGGCAACCAGGATAAGGGTGAGTCAGGAAGAACATTTACTGGTGTGCTCGGGCTGCACTGAGGAGTGTGACCGAGGGTTCAGGGCTACACATTAGAGTAATGTTTCTATAATGGGGGTTCATATCCTGTCTTAGGGTGTGATCAATGGTTTACTGTACAAAGTGTGGGACCGAGAACGAGGAGAACGCCGAGACATGTAAGAACTGTGGGGCTAGCCTCAACCCACCGGCCTACAAGTTCAGGCGGAGGGACTGGGACCCTGAGGACGACTGTTTCGGTGGACGCAGCAGGACCACGTGGCCCATCCTCATCGGGGCCTTCCTCATACTGCTGGGGTTGTCGAGTCTCCTAGGGGACACCTTCTGGTGGGCAAGCTTCGACCAGCTCTGGCCCCTGTTCATCATCGCCATCGGCGTCCTCATCGTCAGCAACGCCTTTAGAAGGCGTTAACCGCCGGCTCTATTTTATTTCCTGCTGCCTCAGGCGCTCGTACAGCACTATGGCTGTGGCTACGCTCACGTTCAGCGAGTCCAGGTGGCCTCTCATGGGTATCCTCACCACCTTGTCGCACTTTGCCTTGAGAGTGGGGTTTATCCCTTTGTCCTCCCCTCCCACGACGAGCGCCACTGGGCCGGATAGATCCTCCTCGTAGTAGGCCTTCGCCCCTGAGGCGTCTAACCCCACAATGGTTACTCCCTCGTCTGACAGCGTCTTCAGGGCGGTATAGATGCTCTGCTGCCACACAGGGACGTAGAGGCTGCCCCCCATGCTCACCCGGTGAACCGTTGGGCCCAGGTTAGCCGTCTCCTTCTTCGGGATAACTACTCCGTCCACGCCCGCAGCTTCAGCCGTCCTCAGTATGGCTCCCAGGTTGTGGGGGTCCTGAACCTGGTCGAGCAATAGAACACATACGTCTCGCCCCGTCTCCTCCAGCACCTTCTCCAGGCTCCACTGAACATTAGGCTGAGCTATGGCTATGATACCCTGGTGGTGGCCCGTGTGGCTCATAGCGTCCAGCTTAAGCTTAGGGACAGCCTCAACTGTGACCTTCCTCCTTCTCGCGTCGTCAAGGACCTCCTTTATCTTTGGGTCGCTCTCTTTTCCCTTCTCGACGCGTACCATGGTGACGATGCCACTCTTCAGACCCTCCTGTACGGGGTTGCGTCCCTCCAGCTGGATCAATTCAATCGCCCATACATTGGCAGGGCTCTAGATAAGCGAGACGCTAGGGCGGATGGGGTATGTCCGCCTTTCTCTGCCTATCCTTGGTCCTGTTTCTGCAGTACTGGCCGACCAGCAAGCCAAGGGAGGTCCCTAATACCAGCCACAGCGCGAAGTTATTCAGCCATAGGCCGATGACCCCGCCGACAGTGGCTCCCACAATGAGGCCAGTAATTGGGTTCAGCCGGTCCATGAGGGGCATACATGAGTCTCTGCGGCCAGTTCCTTAAGTCAGTTCCTTAGCGAACACGTAGAAACGCCCACCCTCTCCACGTATCCCGTCCAGCTCCACGCCCCAACTCTCCCTGTAGCCTCTAGCCCTGCATATGGCGAGGGCTGCCGGGTGGTCGGCGTAGTACACGATGTGCCTATACCCCATCTCCTTTACCATGGACTCGAAGTAATCGAAGAACGCGGAGCCGAAGCCCCTGCCCCGGGTATCCTCCCTGAGCCAGACTTCGTGGAGCTCCACGAAGTCCCCTGTAACCTCAAGGTCCTTCTCTAGGATCCTTCTGTCGTCGCATTCACGGGGATCACCGTTTGGGTGGGCTACGGTGTTGGAGGGGTGCCATATTGCGTGGCCCACGATCTTGTTGTCGAGGAGCCACACGATGAGGCGCCGCGGGTCTTCCCCTATTATCCGTAGCTCGGTCTCCCCGACGTCACCCACTATTTCTCTGTAGTACTCCTTGAACCGCTCAAGGCTGCACCCGTGGACAAACCTGGGCTCCATGAACATTATCCCGTGATCAAGTCTATAAGTTTTGAACCCCATCAAGATATCACCATGTCTGAAGGCGGTATGAAGGAGATGGCCGATCTCCTCAGAAAAGGGGCTAGGATGATGAGCGAGGCGTGCCCGGAGTGCGGGACGCCCCTGTTCAGGCTTAAGAACGGTGAGATCATCTGCCCCAGCTGCAACAGACCCGTCAAGGTGATCACGGGGGACGCCACGGAGGAGACAGTGGCCCAGCAGGGAAGCCTTGAAGCCACGCTGCGTAAGAAGATCAGTGAGGTTCAGGCTGCCCTCGACGTGGAGCAGGACGCCGCCGCTATCCGCGAGATCACGTCCACTTTGATGACCCTGCTCGACGCCCTTGACAAGGTCAGGAAACTAGGCGCCTGAGTAAGACCGTCATAGCCTGTGACGATGTCATCGCTGGTCTTTTAATGTGAACTGCTCCAGCGACTTGGTGACCGTGGCCTTCCTGTCCAGGGTCCTGACGCCCATGTCCCTGAGCATCCTTAGCACGTTCTTCAGCAACGCCTTCTCGATGTCGTCCATGGGGAGCGACCCGTCCACTCTGAGCACCACCATGTCACCTATTCGGCTAGCCCTTAATTCCTTGGCGACAGCCCTCGGCTCGCTAGTGTACCCGGTTAGATCCGAGTCATCGAAGTTGAACACCCTGTAGTAGGCCGACCTTATCTTCTCCTGCTGGCTCAGGCTCTCAAAGTACGTGTGGTCCTTGACCCTGACCTGGCCGTTGGACAGCCTGCTCTGCCCAACCTCGGGAGAGATGTCCAGATATATGACTACATCCGGCTGTATGGCGTACATGTTGATCGCGCGCACCCATTCGAGGTCAAGCTCCTTCCTCATGCCCCTGCTCTGGTAGGCGAGGCTGCTGAACACGTACCTGTCCGAGACCACTATGTTCCCCTGCTCCAGGGCCGGCTTGATCTTCTTCTCGGTGTGGTTAACCCTGTCCGCGGCGAAGAGCAGAGCCAGGGCCTCCTCCGCGACCTTCTCCTGCCCGTAAAGGACCGAGCGGATTAGTCTACCCGTCGAGGAGTCCACCGTGGGCTCCTTGGTCTGTACAACGGGATACCTCTTCTTCTCAAGGCTCTTGATGAGCCTATGGTACTGCTCAGTCTTCCCTGAGCCGTCTATGCCCTCGAAGACGATAAAGCACCCATTTCTCATCTGAGGCTCACATTAACCGCTGTAACCATGTATAGGTTAGGTCAATATAAGCCCTGCAGATGAAGGGAGAACTAAAGGACGAACCTCATGCGGTCGTAGTTGGTCAGGCTCTCAGCCTCACCGTTCTTGATGAGAACCATGTCCTCGACCCGTAGATAATACTCGCCCTTGAGCCACAGCTTAGGCTCCACGCAGAACACCATGCCGTCCACGAGCTCCTGGCTGTTCCCGGGCATGAGCCACGGGTCCTCGTGGACTTCGACACCTATTTGGTGCCCCACCATCCCGTTGGGCAGCCTAGCCCTCAGGTAGTCGCCGAAGCCCTCCCTGTCCAGGACCTTCTCGATGCTGGGGAAGACCTCGTTGACCCTGTGAACATCCTCTCCTACGGCGCCTATGGTCTCCAAGACCGCTGTCTGCAGCGCCGCATAGGCTTTGGGCACGTTTTCCTCGGGTTCACCGTAGTAGAAGCTGCGGCCCCAGTCGCTGCAGTACCCGTCCACGACGAAGCCCACGTCGAACGCTATGCTGGTGCCCCGCTCCAGGGGCTCCTCCGGCTCGTAGTTGAAGACCTCGTCTGTGGGCTCGCTTCCGCTCCTGCAGAACCCGGCCGTGCTGGGGAAGCTGACGTCACTGGCCCCGATCATTCGGCCCATGGTCTCTATCTTGAGGCCCAAGCCCCTCATGGTCTCGCCCTCCTGGACCTGGTCGATTATGCGGCCCATGACGTTCTCGGTGAGCTTAGCCGCCTTCCTGAGTCTGTCGATCTCCTCCTTCTCCTTGATCATGCGGAGGTCGTCCAGCAGCCCCTCGGCGCTCCTGAACTTGGCTCCCTTGCAGGCGGTGGCCAGACCCAGTGTGAGGCTGCTCCACGTGTACTCACCCACACCCACCTTGACGGGCTCGCCCACGAGGTCAGCAACTATACGCTTGACGGCTGGCGCCGGGTCCTCGAACATTCCGAGGCCGTGCACATCGTCAATCCACCCCTCCTTGGCTTTCCCAACTGAGCCCACGCCGGCCAGGATAACCGGGTCGCCCTTGAGGGGCACGAACAAGGCGTCCGCCGGGTATGCGAGGTCTCTGCCGCGTCTCCACTCAACCTTAGAACCTGTGAGGTACTGGTAGTCTGGGCCCGCCCCCAAGACCACCAGGTCGAGGCCCCTCTCCTCCATCTTGGCTTGGAGCCCGTCGAGTCTGCGCCTGTAATCAGCCATGATTTACCCTCGGCTCCTGCTGATAAAGCATTTATGACTCACCGGTCTGTACCCTTAGAGGCATGCTGAACATGATCCGGTAAAGGTCTCACCATCATCTGTGGAGCCGCTACATGGTCTCGACAAGGCCCTCATCGGCGTTGACGCGGACAGTCATCCCCGTCTTTATGACGGTTAAAGGGTCCTTGTCCAGTCTATCTACTAGGGGCACATCGCCTATGACACAGCCGGTGGCTATGATGGCCTCGGTCTCTGTGTTGATGATGGCGGCCGGCGCCGTCCCCAGCTTCTTCATACGGTAGATGACGTAGCTGCCCACCGTGCTCCCCTTGCCGCGGGGGAACACGAAGACCTTTCCTGTGATCCTCTCGCCGCAGCAGCAGTGGCCCGGCTCGGTGACGCAGCCGGTGACGGGGTCCACGCCGCCGTAGAAGCTGACTGGCTCGGGGCTCACCAGGGCCTCGGCCTCCACGTTTCCACCCATAACCTTTCTGCCCTTGAGGATCATCTCGAGGCCGCCTCCACTAGTTTGTCCACCTCGGCTATCTTTGTCTGGAACCCGTGGCTGACACTGTAGTGGGCCCCCTTGAAGCTGTTGGTGGCTACTCCGTGCCACCCCATCTCGTGGAGGGGCGCCACCACCATGCAGGTGTCTCTGTAGACCTTGCCACCCGCGTCCTCGATGGTCTTCACGTAGCCCGTTTTGGCGGCCTGTGTGTAGACGCCGCGGCTTGTGAACACCCAGAGCCTGCCCTTCAAGTCTTTCCCTTTAGCTAGCTGAGCGGCCTCGGCCATCTCCTTGAGGCTGCAGTGGGGGCACCCGATGCAGTACGTGGGGTCATCCGGGTCGCAGCTTAGCTTCATCCGCGCCTCCTCCAAGTCGCGCCTCTCAACCGTCACCTTCTCAACCCCCTTAAGATTTTTCGAAGCCCACCTCGCCTCAGGTGTTACGCCTTCGCCATGCCAGAGGGCTACTCCTCCGCTGGTGGCGCACGCAGCCCCCAGCGTCTTCATGCTCTCCATATCGGGGGTGCCTAGTCCCTTAAGGTAGGGGACGCCGCTGCCGAGGAGCTTCCCCGTCACGTAGCCCAGGGCGCTGTAATCTAGCCTAGTCTTCAGGTCGGCTTCAACCTCCACCACCTTCCCCGGGACCCTGTTCTCGTCCAGCCTGAACCCGTAGAGGGGTGTGAGGCCGGTTACAGCTGATGCGAGGGTAGTAGGCCCAGATTCCCTGTTGGTGCGGGCGCCAAGCACGCTGTTGCTGTAGCATATGGCGTTGCTCTCAGCCCAGGCTATCTGGGCTCCTCGGCGGGGGACGTGGCCGATGAGGTAGGGCGTGCACGTGCACGTGGGCTCAACACCCATCCTGGTGAAGGCGTCGATGACTCTTCTCTGCCCCTCGGCGAACTCCTCCGGCACGTTCATCTCCCGCCACCTCTCCATGTCCATACCAGCCGGGTTCAGTGTGGCCCTGACCCTGCACTTGGCTCCCATCTCTGCCTGCTCCTCAAGCCACTCGGTGCCAGCGTCACCCAGGTTGGCGTAGCTGACGCCGCTGATGTGGGCCGACTCCACGGGGGCAAGCCTCTCTGCGCCGAAGACGTCCCCCAGAGCCACCAGGAGCTCCATGGACTTCCTGACGGCTTCGCCTGCTTCGCCGCCCATCATGCGCTCCTGCCCAGGTGTAAGGTACATGAAATCAGTGAAACAGGCTCCCCGACGAATATAAAGCCCATGAATCCTAGAGGATGTACGGCTTGAAGGGTCGCCCCACGCCCCTATAGGTGGCACCCTTAGCATGGCACTCGTCTGGGCTGAACATGTCTCTGCCGTCAACGATAACTGGGCTCCTCATCAAGCCAAGGTAGTGGTCCAGGCCATGCTCTCTGTAAACGCTGTGGCTCGTGGCCACCACTAGGCAGTCAGAATCTCTCACGGCTTCATCCAGATCTGGTGTAAACGTTAACCCCGGACAATCCCTCACGTAGGGGTCGTGGGCGACCACGTTGAAGCCGTCCCCGGCCAACAGGCGCACAATCTCCCGCCCCGGGCTGTTCCTAGGGTCATCTGTGTCCTCTTTATACGCTAGCCCCAGCACAGCCACTTTTAACGCGCCACCCTGTAAACCCCTCTCCGCTAGGGCATCCAGAACCATCCACCGCATGTGGTTTGGGGCAGAGTCGTTAATGATCCTGCTCACAGGCATCACCCAGGGTTCAACCTTGAAGCTGCCCCACCTCTGGACGCCGTGGATCAGCAGCCAGGGGTCCTTGGGCAGGCAGTGGCCTCCCACGCCCGCGCCGGGGAGGTGGAGGTCGCGGTAAGGGTTGGAGGGAGAGTCAGGCTCGTAGGGCAGGCTGTTCACGAGGCTTCTGACCTCGTAGAAGTCTACGCCCAGGCTCTGGCAGACCTTCGCAGCCTCGTTGGCGAAGGCTATGTTCACGTCCCTGTAAGCGTTCTCAACCAGCTTGGCTGTTTCAGCCGTCAATACATCCGTGCCGCTGATCGGCGCCTCGCAGACGTTAGAGTACAGTTGTATGCCTCTCCTCACGCATTCGTCGGTTACTCCGCCCACAACCCGTGGCAGGTGCCTTATGTTGTGGAGTAGTCTCCCGGGCGTGACCCGTTCATAGCTGTATACAAGACTGAAACCCGCGCCAACCTTGAACCCGCTGGACTCCTCAAGCATGGGTTGAACCACTTTCGAGGTTGTACCGGGGGGCACCGTGGACTCGACTGAGATGAGGGCTCCCTCACTCATGTTTTCGCCTATGTCTCTCACAGCCTGCTCAAGGTGGGTCAGTACTGGTACATGCTTCTCGTCCACCGGAGTCTGGACCGCTGCGATGACGCAGTCGGCGCACCTTACCACCTCAGGGCTACTGGTTGCCCGTAGCCTGCCCGCCTTCACCACCCTATCAACCAGTTCACCCAGCTCCGGCTCTGTGCCACCTATGGGGGACAGGCCCCTGTTTATCGAATCTATCTTCCACCCCGACCTTTCCGAAGGACGCTGGAGGCACGTTACTTGGAACCCCTCCACATCAGCTAAGAGAGCGGCCAGAGGGACCCCGACGTAACCTAGACCGACTACAACGATCTTCATGTTCAGACACCGAGATAGATAACTGACTGACTGCGGCCGCTCTCTAGCGCCGCCTCGCATACCTTCAAAGCGTTTAAACCGTCCACCCCCGTCACCCGCGGTTGACTACCCTCTAGGATGGACCCCACGAAGTCACTGAGCTCAACGATGAGGGGCTCCGTGAACCCGTTGATCGGTTGGACCACGCGTGTACCTTTTTCGATGGACAGCTGCTGGGTGACGTACTCCACGTTGATGATGCCCTCGCTGCCCGTCAACACGAGAGACCGCACCTTCCTAGGCGTCAACCAGTTCGCCTCAAGCAGCGCCACCCTCCCACCACTGTACAGCAGGTTAATGTAGGCGTAGTCCTCGAAGCCGTGGCTTATGCTCCCGACGCAGGCGTAGACGCTAGTGGGCTGCCGACCCATGATGTAGGAGGCCACATCCACATCATGGATCGCGAGGTCCTTCACGACCCCCACGTCGCCGCTCCTGAGCGGCCGCCTGGACACCCTCCTGGTGTTTAATGTGAGGAGCTCACCCACCTCTCCACTGGCCACGAGCCTCTTAGCCTCCGCCACAGCCGGGTTGAACCTCTCGATGAAGCCCACCGACAGAGAACGGTCGGCTTCAGTGGCTGTGTTCACCAGCCTCTCCGCCTCAGCAACGTCGCATGCCATGGGCTTCTCGACGAGTACATGTTTACCCGCCTTCAACGCCCTCATAGCGAGGTCGTAGTGCGTGACTGTCGGTGTACAGATGGACACAGCGTCGACGTCGTCGCTCCTGAAGACGTCTTCAGGTTCGCTGCTCGAAACTGCCCCGTATAGCTCCGCCGTAGTCTTCGCCACTTCGCTGTCAATATCCACCACGTAGACCAGGTCCGCTGACCGTAAACCTTTGTAGACCCTGGCGTGGTTGACCCCCCACGAGCCGCAACCCAAGACTGCGACGTTAAGCCGACGCATGAAGCCCCTCGAATATAGGGATCAACTGTCAGAAATATTTTATTGTATGAAATGAGTGAACGTCGACGGCTAGTACCTGTCCAGTATCCTCTTGAGCTCATCGGACACCGTGATCTCGGCCCGCTTGAAGTCCTTCTGGTCCTTGTACTTGGGTCTGGTCGCGTCCACGCCCACCTTGCAGCCCAGCTCATGCTCCTGGTCGCTGGCGGGGTCGAGGCTGCTCACCCTCACCCCCGGAACCACAAGAAGGTCCTCGTCTCCCCTGAACCTGGTCGCTATGGCCCACTCCACCTGCTCCATATCGTAGGGGTCTATGTCGCTGTCCACAACGACGGCGTGTTTAAGGCTGGGGTGAGCCGCGAACATGGCCATGAGCACGTTCTTGGGGTCGCCGTCCCTCACCTTCTCGAAGCTCACAACGCAGTGGAGCCACCCCATGCCGCCCACCGTCAGGTTCACGCCACGGACGTTGGGCACCACGCCTCGCACGTACTCCCAGATGCGGGGCTCCTGAGGCATCCCCATCATCAGCCTGTGCTCTGAGCCCGCCGGGAGCAGCCCCTGGTAGATGAAGTCCTCACGGCGCATGACTCCTACTAGCTCGATGAATGGCTGCTGTCTCTGAACGTCAAAAGTGCCTGAGAGGTCCACGAAGGGGCCCTCGGCCACCTGCTCGTCCAGCATCAGCTTACCCTCTAAAACCAGCTCAGCGTCCGCGGGCGCCAACGCGTCGACGTGCTCACACTCCGTCAGCTTGAGGTCCCCGCCCAGGAAGTTGTTGACTATGTTGAACTCGCAGTCCCCGAATGGCGCCGTCAACGACCCGGCCAGCATCACCGCGGGGTGGAGCCCTATGCTCACGCTCACGTCGAGGCTCTTCCTCCCAGCCTTCTTTGCCATCTGGGTCAGCCGGTAGAGGTGGCGCGGCACTATCCTTATGGCCATCCTCTTCTCGTCAAGCACAAGCAGTCTGTGGACGCTCACGTTCTCGTGTTCTCCGTCCGGGCTCCGAGCGTACACGACCCCTGAGGTGATGTAGGGCCCCGGGTCGCCGCTGAAGTGTGTGAGCACGGGGATGTCCTTGAGGCTCCCCTTCTCAACAACCTCCTTCACGGGGCCGTCCCCCACCTTACACTTCACAGGGTTCTTAGTGGCTTCAGTGATTGCCTGGTAGAAGTCCTCCGGCTTGATCCCGAGTCCCCTCATTATCCTTGAGCGGCTACCGCAGACGCCTCCCACGAGCCTCGTCCCAGTCTCCTTAACCCTCTCGACTAGTACGGCCTTACCCCCATCCCATCTCCGCAGGGCAGCGGCGATCTCGTACTTTGACGACAAGGGTTCCTTGATCTTGATGGTCTCGTCGTCTATCTCCTTGAGAAAACTTCGCAAGTCACTCATCGGTCTCACCTACAAGCCTCTTAGTCAGCTCAATCAGAGGCCTCCCGTCATCCCAATCCTGTGGAAGGTTGACCGATATAATTGCCAGCCTCCCTCTACCTGAAGCCAACCTTCCCCCGATTATCTTTGATACCACCTCGTCTCTGTCCCCCAGCAGTGGGCTGCTGGTGCCGTCGGGCAGCGTAGCCGTCATGGTTCCAAGCCTAGGCTTTTCACCTACCCAGAACACGGCGAGCACGGCGTTACTCAGCTCGGACAGGGCTCCGTGGACCACAACGCCGTTGTGTTCCAGCGACTCCTCTGACCACCGGAGGCTCATAATCAACCCTGACCCGCGACGACGGTTAAGCGTATCTCTACGAGGTCCTCACAAGTTTGGTCTCGTGGTAGCCTGTAACAATCCTCCTGAAGTAGCCTCCCAGCCCCGCAACGGGGTTGATGATCAAACCCAGCGACATCATTAAACATTGAAAGGTTATCGCAATTTAAATAAAAGCCCACATATCCTAGATAGCGGAGTCCGATAAACTTGACAGAGAAACCGCCAGCGGGCAACAGCGTACAACTGGACATACTAGAGAAGGTGAGGCTCTCAAGGATCAGGGCCATGGAGATAGGCGTCCTGGCCGTCGTCGTCGCGGTCGCGGTCCTCATCAGGATACAGCCTCTGCAGTACGGAGCCTACTACACGGCCTACGACCCTGACTTCCAGTACAGGATCACAAAATACATAGTCGAGAACGGCTTCGCCTCATGGTGGACATGGCACGACATGCTGAGTTGGTACCCCCTCGGTAGAAATATGGCCAACTCGGCTTACCCCGGTGTCCCCTTCACCGGAGCGTTGCTCTACATGCTGCTGAACGCCGTCGGGTTAAGAGTCTCTGTCTTCGACGTCGGACTAAACTTTCCCCTACTAATGGCTTCACTTACATGCATCCTGAGCTACTACCTCGGGAAGGAGCTGAACGGGAAAGCCACAGGCCTCTTCGCGGCGATCTTCATGGCCATTAGCCCGGCCTTCATAGCTCGATCCACCTTCGGCTTCTACGACACAGAGACTATAGGTATATTCTCTATGGTTGCCATAGGTCTCTTCTTCCTCAAGTCAATAGACGAAGCGAGCCCCATTGAGCGCCGCGTAGTGTACGGTGTGCTCTCAGGGCTGTCCCTAGGGTACATGTACGCATCCTGGGGGGCAGCCAGATACATGACGGGGCTGCTGGCCCTATACATGCTCATCATGCTCTACTCAGGACGGTTCCAGCTGAGGCACCTGATATCATACAGCCTCACCATCGGGCTTGGCTACCTCATAGAGTTCATGGTCCCCAGACTCGGCTCAAACGCGTTGATGTCCCTCGACCACCTGGCGACCTTCGGGCTCGTACCCCTGATGCTGGTGTACCTGTTCGTGAGG